>CAYTWV010000100.1:426-11192 GCA_964442235.1 uncultured Myxococcales bacterium
GAAGACCCGGTCAAAATGGCCCGGAAACTCCAGTTTGATCTTCTCCCCGAACTCTCGGGAGGCCGAGGCGATGGCATCCACCGAGGAGAGATCAAAGGTCCAGTCCTCGGACTTGATCACGGGGGGTAGCAGGGGATAGATGATGCAACAGCGGTTGGTCAGTTTCAGGACGTCTTGGAAGACGCCCTCGCCGAAACGGTACTTGATGCTGTGCAGGTTTTTGTGCATCTGGCCGAAGGTCTTGCTGCGATCCTCGACGGTATCGTGCAGCAGCGCCACGGCCACGACGTCATCACCATAACCCAGGTCTCGGGCTCGAATGGCGATGTCGGCCGAGTGGCAGATCACCGGCTCATTTCCCACTTTTCGAACTCGGCCATGCAGCACATGTTGTGCGTACCTGAAGGGTGCAATGGCATTTTCGCCCAGCACCACGGCAATCTCCTGGTCCGTCACGTCCACACCGGTCATCAACTTCTCGGAAAAAGCCAGCAAATGTGGCGGAAAGGTCCCCGACATGCCCCACCTCCTTGTGCGAGTGGCTCTCCCATGGGAGGGCCGGTCACCAGTTCCAGGTGGGGGACACTACCACAAACGGCACTCGGGGCCAAATGGTACGGGGGAGGAAGGGTGCGGATCCGTTGCCGGGGAGCAGCGGTAGGGGTGACAGCAGCCCATGCCTCGACTCGGCCACGCCTCGCTCGGCACGGGCCCGCCCCCTCCCGTCCCCCGTTCTGCGAACGGGAGATGCCCCTCTCCGGAGCGCGTCAGTTGGGGTTTTCAAGCACAAGACACAAGCTTCTCGGTGATATGTCCCCCCCATCGAAAATCGATGGGGGGTCAGGGGGGTGGGCCCGTGCGCCGCTGGCGCATGGGCTGCGGCAACTCTTACTAGTCCCTTCCGTCCCTGGTCCCTGCCCCATTCAGGTTCAAATAGACCGGCCGCCTTGTTTGGCTTTGCTTGCGATTCCGCGCTTCAGCATATCGGCCTTGGTGGTGATGGCGTCGTCACGCTGATAGACGGGCGGGGCGTGGATGCCGGTATCCAGGCGGATGGCATCACAGGGGCAGGCTTCTTCGCAGTACCCGCAATAGATGCACTTGAGCAGATCGATTTCGAAAGAGACCGGGTATTTTTCGATTTTGGGGTCTTCGCTTTCGCCTGCCACAATCGTAATGCAATTGGCCGGGCAGTTGGTGCTGCACATCATACACGCCACACACCGGACGCTGCCATCCTCTCGGAATGTCAGGCGATGCAGGCCCCGCCAGCGCTTGGAATAGGCCCGTTTTTCTTCGGGATACCGAAGGGTCGGCACCTTTTTGCGATTGAACAGGTTGCGCACAAAATGCCGCTGCGAGGTCGCGATACCCCGGATGATCTCCAACACCAGCAGGCGCTCCGAAACGGAGTACTCGGGGCGTTCCAGGACTTTGACTTTGACGGTCATCTATTCACCCCCTCATTTCCAGAACGTCAGCACCAGGGCCGTGGCCAGCACGTTGAGCATGCCAAACGGAAGCAGCCCCTTCCAACTGAACGACATCATCTGGTCGTAGCGCATACGGGGCAGGGACCAGCGAATGAGCATCTGCAGGTAAAGCAGCGCCCCGATTTTGACCAGGAAGGCTCCGACTTGAAGCAGCACGGCCCACCAAGCTTGGGAATCCAGGCCCGGCACGTGCCAACCGCCGAAAAAGAGCACGGCGCCTACGGCAGCAATAACCAGAACGCCCACAAATTCGCTTAGATAGAAGAGGGCGAATCGCATGGCGTAGTATTCGGTATTGTACCCGGCCACCAGTTCCGAATCGGCTTCGGGAAGGTCAAAGGGGGCTCGTTTGTTTTCGGCGATGAAGGCAAACAGGAACAGGATGAAGGCCAGGGGCTGGGTCAAAATGCCCCACTTGGGAAGCCAGCCGAACCAGGTCTGCTGCTGAGCCTGGATAATCTCTTGGGGGGCCACGGTGCCATACACCATAAACAGGCCAAGAAGGCTTAGGGTCAGCGCTGCTTCATAAGAGAAGAGTTGGGCCACAGTACGGGCGCCACCCAGCAGCGACCACTTGCTGTTCGAGGACCAGCCGGCCAGGACCTGGCCGTAGATGCCCAGGGACCCCACGGCCAGCAGGAAGAGCAGGCCCATTTGGGTATCCGAGACCATCAGCCACTGGACGCCGTTGATGGGCGGGCCAAACGGAATGACCACAAAAACCAGCAGCGACGGCACAAAAGCAATCAGGGGAGCCAGAAAAAAGAGCACCTTGTCGGCGCCACGAGGAGTCATGTCCTCTTTAAGGAACATCTTCACGGCGTCAGCGATGGGGTGCAGCAATCCCCAGAATCGGAACGGTCCGATGTTGGCACGACTGGGGCCAAGACGGTCTTGAATCAGGGCGCTCATTCGGCGTTCGACCCAGGTCAGGATGGCCCCGGCGCTGAGGACAAATCCCAGGAAGAGGACCACCGACTTCAGGACTGCCCAAAGAATGGTTTCCAGCATCGAGTCCCCCTCTAGTGTTTCGAACTGGCCACGGGCGAGAGAGCCGGAGCGGTGTCGCCCAGTTTCTCGAACATGGCACGGCGCAGACTATCAAAATCGGTATACCCAAGGTCGGCGCCACATTCGCGGGCCAGTTTGGCCAACCAGACATGGGTGGACTTGACCTGGGCGGGCAGGGGCACGATGCGATTGGCCACCTGCATGATTCCCGAGGCGTTAACAAAGGTACCGGACCGCTCGAAGTGTCCGGGAATGGGCAAGACCACCGCTGCGCCTTTGGCGTTGGCATCATCAAAGACAGACAACACAATCATTTCAAGCCCTTCCAGCGAACAACCTGAAGGAAGGTCCCACTCATCCCCGACGACCAGAGCCGTTCGCACGGTACGCTGGGAGAGGGCCTGACTCAGTTGGAAGGCGTCCAGGACGGTCGCACCGAAGAGTTCCAACAGACGGAGAATTCCGGCCCGATTGGGGTTTCGGTCGGCCTTACGAAGCAGGTTATCGGATTGGCCATCATTGCGTGAGGCGACGAAAAACCGCGCCGAACGGCCCAGGACGCGCTCGGCAAACAGCAGGGTGGCAAAACCCTCTTCCATGGTGGAAAAAGCGGGAAGGACGACCAGGACTTCTCTGGAAGCGGTCTGGCCCGGCTTCAGGGCTGTTGCTGCGGCACTCAGGGCCTCTTCCGCAGAACTCTGCACTTGGGCGTTGTTCTGTTTGATGCGGCAGGAGTTCAGCCGATTGGATTCAAAGCGGTGGAAGGCCAGGCGTCCAGCGTCGCACGCCCAGAACTTGTTGACGTCGGGGTTTGCGGCGGGTCGGCAGCGATAAAGGGTCGAGTCTTTGTAATCGACCATAAAATTGCAGCCTTTAGAACATTCCGGGCATATCGTGCGAGCGGTTTTCAGCCACCAGACCCGCTGTTTGAATCGGAAGTCGGTGCTGGTTAACGCACCGACCGGACAGAGGTCCACGGTGCAAAGCGAATAGGGATCATCGAAGACTTTTCCTGCGAAGAGCGAGATTTCGGTTTCATTGCCTCGCTTGACCTGCACCAGTTGCTCGGTTTTGGAGATTTCCCGGCAGAAGCGCACGCAGCGGGTGCAGTTGATGCAGCGTTCCCGATCCAGCACGACGTTGGGTCCAAGTGTAAGCACCTTCGCCTTCCTCACTTTTCGGATGTTGATGCGAGAGGGTTTGGAGTCGTGGGCCTGGTAGTTGTCTTGAAGGACACACTCGCCGGCCTGATCACAGATGGGACAGTCGACGGGGTGGTTGACCAGAATGAACTCGACGGTAGAGCGCCGGGCCTCTTTGGCGTATTCGGATTGGGTCAGGACTTCCATGCCCTCACGGACCTGGACTTCGCAGGAGGGGACGGGTTTGGGAGCGCCCTTGACCTCGACCAGGCACATGCGGCAATTGGCCGCCACCGAAAGTCCCTGGTGATAACAGAAGACGGGGATCTCAATGCCAAGCTGTTTTGCGGCATTAAGAATGGTCGTACCCGGTTCCACCTCGACCAAACGGCCATCAATCGTAAGTTTTGGCATGCCAGTATCCCTTATCTATCCACTTCGCCGCCGATCATATTAATCGAATCGAAGGTGGGGATGATGTCTGCAATCATACCGCCTCGGAACATATCGGCCACGCCCTGCATCATCGCAAAACAGGGAGGGCGAACGTGAACCTTGTAGGGTCGACCGGAGCCATCGCTGACGACATAGAATCCCAACTCACCGTTGCCACCTTCCACAAAGGCATAGGCTTCGCCGGCGGGCACCTTCACGCCCTCAAAGACCAGCTTGAATTGGGCAATCATCCCTTCGATGGTCTCGTAGACTTCGGTTTTGGGTGGCAGGCTCAGTCGCCAGTCGTCCACGTTAATGGGCCCCTCGGGAATCTGTTTCAGGCACTGACGAACGATGCGCAGGGATTGGCGAATCTCTTCCATACGCACCAGATACCGGTCGTAGTTGTCGCCTCTGGTGCCCACGGGCACGTCAAAATCCACCCGGTCGTAGACCAGATAGGGGCTGTCTTTGCGGACATCATAGGGAACACCTGCGGCCCGAAGGCAGGGGCCGGTGAAGCCATACTCGATGGCCTGTTGCGCCTGCATGACGCCGGTACCCGAGCAGCGGTCCACGAAGATCCGATTTCGGGTGAGCAGTTTATCGATATCTTTCTGCAATCGTTCAGTAATTTCAGCGTACTCTTCGAACTTCTGAGCAAAATCCGGAGTCAGGTCGTGGGCTACTCCTCCGACGCGG
Source organism: uncultured Myxococcales bacterium (assembly GCA_964442235.1). Lineage (GTDB taxonomy): Bacteria > Myxococcota_A > UBA9042 > CAIXZC01 > CAIXZC01 > CAYTWV01. The sequence goes on from CAYTWV010000100.1 coordinate 5,210, forward strand.
CAATAGGACAAGGTAACCCGGGCGCCCGTTAAATCTTCGAAAAGGCGGTAGTAATAATCTCGGGCTTCGACGCCCCAGAGCATGGCCGTGAAGCCGCCCAGTTCCAGGGCCGACGCGGCGATGGCGGTCAAGTGGTCTTGGATACGGGCAATTTCGGAGATAATGGTTCGGATGTACTTGCAGCGCTCGGTGATCTCGATGCCGAGCAGCTTTTCCACGGCCATGGCAAAACCCACGTTGTTAATGGCGGGTGAGACATAGTTCAGGCGGTCGGCATAGGGGAAACACTGGTTCCAGGTTTTGACTTCGCACTCTTTCTCGAAGCCCCGGTGCAGGAAGCCGATGTGGACGTCCAGGTCCACGACGGTTTCGCCGTCCAGGTTAACATCCATACGCACGGTGCCGTGCATGGCGGGGTGCGAGGGGCCCATCTGCAGGAAGAGTTCCCGGGTTTCCAGTTCGGGCGTTTCACGCGGAGAACGGGGGTCAGACATGGGTTAGTCCTCCACAATCTCGCCGGGGGCGGCAGCGGGGTTCAATCCAGGCACGGGGTCGCCCTTCAGGGTGGGCATGGGCATGGGGGGTTGATAGCCCCTAAGCGGGTAGTCTTTGCGAAGGGGGTGTCCCACGAAGCTGTCGTAGAGCAGAACTCGGCGCAGATCGGGATGGCCTTCGAAGCGGATTCCGTACATATCAAAAACTTCACGTTCAAACCAGTTGACGCCCTTCCAGACGGGTACCAGCGAGGGCACCACGGGGTCATTCTCGGGCACGGACGTCTTAATTCGGATGCGGTGTTTCAGCGAGAGCGAGCGCAAGTGAACCACCACTTCGAAGCGTTCCTGGCATGGTTTGGGGTCGGGATAGTGCAGATAGTCCACGGCGGTGACATCCAGGGGCATCTCAAAACGGCACGTGGGAGAGTCTTTAAGATGTTGGGCGATATCCCGCAGGGCCTGGCGTTTTACGATGACCGTGTCATCCCCATGAAGGCTGTGGGTTTCGAGCACGGCTTCGGGGAATTGCAGCGTGAGTTCATTGAGGACGGCTTGGGACACGGTATCCTCCCCTACCCTTGTGAGTCGGTGGGTTGAGTCTGAGCAGCGCCCCATTCCAGGGCCTTTCGTTTCCATATATAGAGCAGGCCGATGGCCAGGATGCTCAGGAAGGTGACGCCCACGACCAGCGCCATGATCCCATAGGCAGGGTCGGCGGAGAGTCGGCGGAATTCGATGGCCCAGGGCAGCAGGAATACGATTTCCACGTCGAAGACCAGGAAGATCAGGGCCATGATGTAATATTTCACATGGAAGCGATCTCGAATGGCCCCTTTAACGGGATTTCCGCATTCAAAGGGTTCGGCTTTGAACTCGTTGGGGCGTTTGGGCCCCAGCAAGGCGTTCAGGATCAAAATGGCCAGTCCCAGCCCCACTGCAATCACAATGGCAACGATCATGGGAACATAGCCAATAAGGGGGCTATCCATACCCAAACCTCCAAAGCCCGGCGGGTGCCTGCAAACACTGCACACCTAGTCGTGCAGACCTTAGCACCGGAACGAACCGCGAGTCAACGAGCGCAACGAGTTGAGCGGCCTGGTAACTGGGGGCGGGGGCCCGGGGTGGATAGGGTGCGGATTCCGAATCTGAGCGCAACGGTAATGGCGACCGCGGCCCATCCGACTGCGCTTCGCTTCGTCGCACGGGCCCGCCCCCTCCCGTCCCCCGTTCTGCGAACGGTGGATGCCGCTCACCCAGGTGCGTCGGCTGGGCTTGCGAGTTGTCACGAGATTGCTTGAGGGCATGGGGCGTGGTATAGAGGCGACGGCAAGGAGGTGGTACGTGGACGTACTGCGCAGGTTAATTGGGTGCGGGGGGCGTCGAAGGACGTTTTCATTGGCGGGAGTGCTGGCAGCGGGGCTTGGGGCAGCATTACTGCTGTCGTCGGGCGAATTGCCGGCGGTGGCGGGCGACGATCCATCGGGGGGCCCGGCGTACTCGGGCACGGGGCCGATTTCCATCTCGGTCTCTCCCTCCAGCCGAGAGTTGGATACTGTGGCCATCCCTCGGCCCTTCTGCAATGCGGACAAGGGGCCTTGTACGGCGGTGATGGAGACTCTGGTTCGGGACATGACGCTATCGGGGTACTTCAAAGTACTGCCCCAGGACAGCTACTTCGCCAACATGAATCGAGAGAGCCTGACCCAGACCAAATGGGAGGACTGGTTTAATGTTAAGGCCAAGTTTTTGATCAAATCCGAGGTTACGGCATCAGGAAAAGATAAGTATACGCTGCATTTACGCCTTTACGATGTAGTCCAGCGCAAGACAATCGCTGTCAAGTCACAGGATTTTTCGGATTTAAAAGAGGGTAAACTTCGTGGGTCGGTGCACAAGTTCGTAAACGAGGTGATGCGGGCGATTACGGGGTCTCCGGGCTTTTTTGGGGGCAGTATTCTGTATACCGCCAAGACGGGGCTCCAGACACGGGGGGTGTTTGCCATCGAAGTGGATGGTGTAGGCCGGGCCAGCCTGGCCGTCGACGAGACCATCAATCTGTTTCCGTCGATGTCGGGCGGGCATTTTCTGTACACGTCGTTCCGCTTCGGCAAACCCGACTTGATCCTGGATGACGAGCGTCTGACCTTCGACGAGCGTCACTATCGAGGAGCGCGGGTCAGCCCCGATGGCAAGAGCATTGCGGCGTCGGTGGCCATGGAAGACGGGCAGGCTGACATCTGGTTGTTAAATATGAAAGGCGAGGCGGTTCAGAATCTGACGAACAGCCCGTGGGACGAGGTGCATCCGGCGTGGTCCCCATCGGGCGGACAGATGGCCTTTGTTTCGAACAAGACAGGCGGTCCGCAGATCTACGTCATGGGGCGCGGCGGCGGCGAGGCCAGGCGGGTGACCATGGCGGGAAGTTACAATGCGCACCCGGACTTTGGTCCTGACGGACTGCTGGTTTTTGCGGGCATGGATGAGGCGACCTCGGACATCTTCACGGTGGACCTGGGCAGCAACATGACCCGTGTGACCCAGGATCAGGGGTTCAACAAAGACCCGACCATTTCGCCGGACGGCAGACATGTAGCCTTCGTGTCGGACCGGGATGGGAAGTGGAAGATCTGGCTTAGCACTATTGATGGCAGGTACCAGTTCCCGTTGACTCAGCGTGGAGGCACCTACGCCACGCTTTTCTGGGCGCGGTGATCAAGTGAAGGGGGGGTGCAAAATGGCCTTGCATGGCAAAGGGCCCTTCGCTATAATGGGCCGACCCTTAAGAATTGGGGCGTCAGTCGGCTCTTGCCGACGTAAACTAACGATCGATTTGGAGGTTCGAGAATGAAGAGACTTGCTATGGTGCTTTTGGCTCTGGGTTTCGTGTATGCCGGCTGCGATTCCAGCAGCTCCTCTACTGAAGAAGACACCACGAAGCCGCCGGCCGACGTGGCTGACGAAGACGTCGCCGTTGACCCCGACGTGGTCGTCGACCCCGACGGCAAGCCCGATCCCGACGTGGCCAAGGAAGACATCGTCGAAGACACCAACGTCGAGCCGACCTGCGCCGACAAGTGTGGCGACTTCGAGTGCGGCACTGTGGACGAATGCGACTGCGGTAAGTGCTCGGGCAACGACGTCTGCAAAGACAACGTCTGCGCTTGCGAACCCACCTGCGGCGACAAAGTCTGCGGCGCTGACGGCTGCGGCGGCGTCTGCGGCGAATGCACTGGCGATGATGTCTGCAGCATGGAAGGCGCTTGCGTTGCCAAGGGCGACTGCACGACCCGTACCTACGGCGACAAAGTGGCGAAGGTCAACTACCTGGCCATCGGCGCCGGCGGCGTGGCTGGCGAAGCTCTGGACATCGACAATGACGCCGACACCTGCGCTCCCGAAGCCAACTGCGAAGACGGCCTGAACAACCAGCTCTCTGACCTGGTTGGCAGCCTCTCTTCCTTCTTCAATGCCCAGGAAGAACTGGACAAAGTCGTTGCCGAAGGCGACGTGCTGTTGCTGGCCGAGATGAAGGACGTCACCAACGATGGCGCCGAATTCGAACTGAACTTCTACCTCGGCGTGGCCAAAGAGCCCAAAGACGTCTGCGACTTCAACGCCGCTACCTGCGAATACTATGTGGACGCCATGTCCCTTGACCCCGCCACCTGCGTCCCCCTGATTCAGTTCGCCAATGCGAAACTGAACGGCACCGATCTGGTAGCCGGCGGCAAGGACAACCTGTTCAACCTGTCCATCCCGATCCAGGAAGGCGTCATGGTTACCGTGACCCTGAACATGGCCCAGATCGTGGGCAAAGTGACCTTGGACCCCGTCGCCGTGACCGATGGCATCATCGGTGGCGCCCTCCGCAAGGACAAGCTGTTCGAGACCATCGACGCTCTGCCCCCGGAACTGCTGGCTGAGCTGCCCGTCGGTATCGACATGGTCAAGAACATGCTCGACACCTTCATCGTGCCGGACGTCGACACCGACGCCGACGACGAAGCTGATGCTGCCTCCATTGGCGTGAAGTTCACCGCCATCCAGGGCACCATCCTCGGCCTCGAGCCTGCCGTTGTTGAGTAATTAACAAATGGGCCCGGCTTCGGCCGGGCCTACCCCTACCCCACCCCTTGAAACCCACAAAACACAATAGAGAACAGCGCCACCAGGGAAACAACCTGAGTGCAGCCGAACGTCTGAACCTTCAGGCTCGGGAACTTGTGGCTACCGAAACCTCGTTTCGCAAAACCACGGGCGGCACTCAGATTGGGCTGGTCTGGCCTGGCCCCTACGAAGCCGGCATGGCATCGCTGGGGTATCTATGGGCCTGGCGTGCTTTCAGCATGCCGGATGTTACCACGGTGCATCGCTACTTCGCCGAGCCCCCCTGCTACCAGGAGGATTCGGCGGCTCTGGCCTTGGAGTCCAGAGCACCGCTCTATCAAATGGATATCGTCGCCGTTTCAATCAGCTACGAGTTGGACATTCTGCCTTTGTTACGCTTGCTGGAGGCTTCGGGCATTGCTCCGATGGCATCAGAACGTGCAGGGGATGACCCGCTTGTTGTGATTGGCGGGCCACTGGTTCGGGCCAACCCGGACCTGGTGTTGCCGTTTGCGGACCTGACCATTGGCGGCGACGGCGAGGGATTTGCCCAAACGTTGACCCAAACCTTGACTGCGGGCGTGTCGGGCAAAGAGGCCCTGCTTCTGGCCCTGGAAAAGGCTCCGGGACGGGTGAAGCGCCCCAAAGGACGCCGAACCCCGTTCCCTGGCTGCACTGCCGAAGCGGCCACACTGCCGCTGGTCAGTCAGGTGATAGCGCCGAAGTCGGCGTTGGGCTCGTTGCGGCTGGTGGAAGTCAGCCGTGGGTGTCCCAAGGCCTGTTCGTTCTGTATCGGGCGATCCGACAACTTGCCCCTGCGCATGGCCGACACCGCAGAGACCCTGGAACACATCCCAACGGACTCTCCGGGCATTGGACTGGTGGGGGCAGCAGTGAGCTTCTGGCCAGGCCTTCTGCCTGCCCTGGAGTTCGCCAAGGCCCATGGGATGACCGTGGGCATCAGCAGCCTGCGGGCGGATCGTCTGAATCCCGAGATTGTGATGGGGCTGGCCGCATGCGGAACCCGCATCCTTACCGTAGCCGCGGACGGCGCAAGCCAGCGCATTCGTGACGAAGTAGGCAAGGCCATCACCGAGCAGCACCTTATAGACGCTGCCACATGGGCCCGGCAAGCCAACATGGGGGCATTGAAGGTCTACCAGATGCTGGGGTTCCAGGACGAAGAGGAAGAGGACTACGACGAGATGGCCAACTTCTGCAACGAATTGGCTCGAATCATCCAAGTGGTCATTTCTCCTTCGGTATTGGTGCCTAAGCGCTTTACTCCATTGGAGAAATCGGCTTTCGCCGGCGTGCGCTACATGGATTCGGTGGTCAAGTACCTTCGTGGCTCGCTGGGCCCGGGCGTATCGATG
>CAYTWV010000101.1:0-11163 GCA_964442235.1 uncultured Myxococcales bacterium
ATGCCGAAGGTCAGCATGGTGGTGGTGATTTCGTTGTATTTGTGAACGTCATCCATGCCCTTGCGCACGAAATCCAGGCCGATAAACGACAGGCCGCTGGTCATGTGCTCGGGAGTGTAAATCACGTTATCCAGGAACAGGTACCAGAGGCAGATATCCAGCAAGCCGAAGCCCACCACAACCAGGCCCATGACGGCGCCCGAACGGAACGCAACCTGCAAGCCCTTGTTAAGGCTTTGCGAGGCGGCCCAGGCCGTACGGTTGGAAGCCAGCGTGGCCGTCTTCATGCCCAGGAAGCCGCACAGACCGCTGAAAAAACCACCGGTAAGGAAGGCCACGGGCACAAAGGGGTTCTGAATTCCGGCATAGGCCAGGAACGCAAACAATACCAGCAGCATCAGGAAAACGATGCTTACAACTTTGTACTGAGCGTACAGATAGGCGTAAGCGCCCTCTCGGACGTATCCGGCGATCTCTTGCATACGAGTGGTACCCGGGTCTTGGTTCCGCATCCAGCGGAAAAGAACCCAAGCCACAATCAGGGCCGCCACTGCGGACAAAGGAGCGATCCACCACAAGGTCTGGATCAGGGTCGAACTCTGCGTCGCTACACCTAGCATTGCCTATTCCTCCTATTTCAAAAGCCGGCGACGGCTACACCAAATCCCCAAGAATGTCAAGGGATTCGTCCCTGAACGACGCCTTGACGAAGCCGTGGTCAATCGCCATTCTTCCCCTTGTCGCTCACCATTGCTCCATTCTCGGGGGACCTTATGGATAAGAAAGAACTCAAGAATCTGTTGGAAGAACAAAAAATCAGTGTGCTGCGCATTTGCTTCACGGATGTACAGGGTCGACTGAAGGGTCTGAATATTTCTACCAACGAATTGGACAAGGCCGTCGACGAGGGCATCGCCTTTGATGGCAGTTCCATCGACGGCTTCGCCCGCATCGAAGAGTCGGACCTGGTCGCCATGCCCGACTTGCAGACGGTCAGACTCTTTCCGTTCGAAAGCGGAGGTTCCCGTTCGGCCTTGGTCTTCTGCAACATCCTGCGCCCCGATGGCTCTCCGCTAGAGTCCGACCCCAGGCGGGTGCTGGCTCGTGCGCTGACCCGGGCTACCGCCATGGGATTCGACCACTTTTTTGTCGGTCCCGAACTGGAGTTTTTCTACTTCCCGAACCCAACGACTCCCACTCCGCTGGACCAGACCGGCTATTTCGACATCCTGCCGCTGGATGCCACGGCCCAGGCCAGGGATCGAACGCTGTCGGTCTTGTCGGGCATGGGCATGGTGATGGAGGCGGCCCATCATGAGGTGGCTGTCAGCCAGCACGAGATCGACTTCCAGTACGCCGAGGCCCTGAAGATGGCCGACCAGATCGTGCTGGCGAAGCTGGTCATCAAGCAGGCGGCTGCCGAATATGGCCTGTATGCCAGCTTTATGCCCAAACCCATCCAGGGCCAGAACGGGTCTGGGATGCATGTGCACCAGTCTCTGTTCCGGGGCAACGTCAACGCCTTCTATTCGGGCGATGCCGAATACAACCTGTCCGCCACGGGGCGGGCCTATCTGGCAGGCCTGCTGGCCCACGCCCGTGAGATGACCGCCATCACGAACCCCACCGTGAACTCGTTCAAACGCCTGGTGCCCGGGTATGACGCCCCGGCCTATATCAGTTGGGGCCGCAAGAACCGATCGGCGCTGGTTCGAGTGCCCGCCTTCAAGACCGGCAAAGCCAACTCGTGCCGCTTGGAGTACCGCACCCCGGACCCGTCAGCCAATCCCTACCTGGCCTTTGCGGTCATGCTGCACGCAGGTCTGGAGGGCATCGAGAAAGGCCTGGTGCCCCCCGCCGCTGCCGAACAGAACCTCTTCCACCTCTCGGAATCCGAAAAGGCCGACCTGGGTATCGCTACCCTGCCCGGCGATTTGATGACCGCCACCAAAGAGGCCGAAAACTCGGCTCTTGTCCGCAAGGCGTTGGGGGATGCCCTGTTCGAAACCTACCTTCTGAACAAGAAGGATGAGTGGGAGCGTTATCGAGTGGCCGTGACCGACTTCGAACTCAAAACCTACCTGCCGATCCTTTAGCGAATCCGGGCAGTTCTGCGCTCGCGATAATCCCCTCTCCCGCCCCGGGATAATCCCCTCTCCCGCTCCGGGAGAGGGCAGGGTGAGGGCCTGCTGAGGGCTACATCCCGCCGTTTTGCGGCATCTGCGGCGTTTCGATACCCAGAAAACGAAGAATCACTTCGCCACTGGCCCGAGGCTGTTCCTGAAACACCATGTGACCCGACCAACGGAAGATGGCCCATTGTGTTGGCGCTGAAGTCAGGTTGTCCACGATGGCCTGTTGTTGCGGCACCGGAAGCACGCTGTCGTGCTGCCCGGAAATCACCAGCACGGGCATCGTCAACTGGTGCAGCCGGGGTTTCACGTCGTAGGACTGGGCCGAGCGCCCGATGCCCATGCAGGCAAACGGATGCAACTCCCCGTGGCCCAACTCTCTGCATGAGATGTGCTGCAGCAACACCGGTGATTCCAGGCCGCCCCCATCCAGATTGGCCTGTCCCCGGCGCAGCCGTTGGGCCAGCAGCGTCGCTTGTCCGCTGTCGGCATCCCGAGAAACCGCAACCATCTCATACTGGCCCCGAACACTGTACGAAAGGTCAAAGAAGGCCCCATCCAACAACCCCAATGGATCGGTCGCCCCGGTGGGGTCCTTGAGCGTTTCGGGAGGGCTCTCGATCAATCGTCGCCTGGCCCGCTGATGCGACCGGGAAAAGCCGGGGAAACGCTGGTTCATCTCCTGCATGAAATCCAACGTGATCTCGTTGCGCCGTTTTAAGTACTCCCCGTCAGGCCCTGTGCAGGCCAGAACCGCCCGGGCCACTCGCTCGGGATACCGAAGCGCAAACAACATCGACGCAAACCCGCCCGCCGACTTTCCAAAGACGGTGACCGGCAACTCCGGGGCCAACAAATCGACCAAAGCCCGCCCGTCTTCCACGATGGTGTCCAGCGTGTAGAGCGCCTCCAGCCCCTGAAGTTGGCGCAAGTCCGTGATCCGGCCCGACCAGCCGCACCCTCGTTGATGAAAATAGATAAACGTGTAGTGGGCCAGCATGCCCTCCCACAAGAACCCCGTCTCCTGGATGTGCATCCGGGGATATCCGGGGCCGCCGTGGAAGTTCAGAATCACCCCCATAGGTTCCCCAAGCGGTCGGCTGACTTCGTAATAGATGGCGATCTTGGGACCCTGCGGCACTTCGGGGTCCAATGGGACTTCGGCGCAACCTGTCGTAATGGTCCAGTTTGTACCCTTGTGGCTGGTGGTATCACAACGAACGGGCTCCTGGCCCATCGCAGGTAGCGACCAGATCAGCCCCAGGCACAAAAAGGTGGGAAACCAACGCATCATTGCACCATCATGGCGCATCCTCTATCTCTGACACAAGCCATTCCAACCCCCGCCTGGTCATCATGATCCGCCAGGAAGCCCCGTTGCTGGCCCCCTCTCGAGGCGGAACCACCACGGCAAACTTCACGGAACTGGAGGAGTGACGTTGCATGGTCACCGCCGAGCCCAACATGGCTTCCACCGCTTCGGCCGTCAGATGCCCACCCAGACGGGCCCTGTACTGCGCCAGCCAACCCTCGATGCCCTTCTGCCGCTCGGGCAACTTGCCCTCAAGGAATAACTGAGCCCATGCCGGCCCCAATGCGGCGCCGTTATCCACCAGAATCGAAGTGTCCAGGAATCGACTATACGGGACCTCGTTGGGGGCCTTTTCCAGCAGCACCGCCCTCATGAAGCCCTCGAATCCCTGCCTGGCGTTTCCGCAAAGTTCTCCGCATCCGCCCACCAGAGGTTCTTTGGGGGCCCTTTCGTTGTATGCGGGCAGCGGCTTTTTCGGAGGCTCTTGGGCTTTTGGCGAGGGGGCAACCACGTCGGCAGCGGACCCCTGGACCTGGCCGGTAGCGGTACCCACATCGCCCGAGGTGGGCTTCTGCGACTGGCAGGCGACCATTCCCAAGGCGACAACCAGTCCCAATCCCATTGCCCAGCCACGGCCGTTTCGCAATGGCCGGGACCCAATACCGAGCGGATTATGTGTCGAATTCATGCTATTTCCCTATGCAAAAACGAGAGAAAATTGCGTTCAATATATGCTCTGAAAGGTTCTCCCCTTTCATGCTGCCCAAATGTGATAATACTTTTCGTATTAGGGAGGCAATGATGTCCACAGGCAGAACCTGGCACTGGGCGCATGCCTCGTCCAGTGCCTCCACGGCACATCCCAGCGCTTCGGCCTGTCTGGCGTTGGCGACCAGCGCCGAATTGCCCGACCCCACCAGTGCTTCCTGCGCAATCTGCACAATCCGTTGGCGAAGGGCATCGATTCCCAACCCGGTCTTGCTGGAGACGCTCATGCCGACGGCGTCCTCCCCACCTTCCACTGTTTCTGCCAGTAGATCGGCGTGGGTGGCTACCGAAAGTTTCGCCGCCGGGTCAAAACCCTCGTCGGCAGGTTTGCCTGTCAGGGGGTTGTACAGGGCAAGAACCAGATTCGCTTGGGCAATCTGGGCCTGGGAAAGGCTTACGCCTACGGACTCTGCCACACTTTCGCTGTTGCGAAGCCCCGCCGTATCCACCAGCAAAATGGGAAGTGTTGTGCCGGGCAGAAACTCTTCAAGATAGTCCCGGGTTGTGCCCGCCTCGGGGGTGACGATAGCCCGTTGCCGGCCCAGCAAGGCGTTAAAGAGTGAACTTTTGCCTGCGTTGGGCGGACCTGCAAGCACCACCCGGAAGCCCTCTTTCAGAAGGCGGGCTTTCTGATATCCCTCCAGCAGAAAGAGGGCTCGCTTGCGGTTCAAGTCCAATAGGGCCGCCAGCTCCTGACGATCCGAAGGCGGAACGTCCTCGGGGAAGTCGATCTCGGCCTCCAGCCCCACCAGCACGTCGACCAACGCCAGGCTCAACGTGTCCACTTCCCGGGAAAGTTGGCCGGAAACGCCCCGGGCCGCAAGGGAGACGGCAGCGACGCTGCGTGCCTCGACCAGATCATGGACGGCCTCGGCTTGGGCCAGGTCCTTCTTTCCGTTCAGGAACGCCCGCAGCGTGAACTCGCCGGGCTCTGCGGCATAGGCACCCAGCGAAGGAAGCAGCGAAATCACATGTTGAAGCAGTACCGGCGAGCCATGAAGGTGCATCTCGACGACGTCCTCGCCGGTATAGGACCGAGGCGACGGAAATCGGACTGCCATCACCTCGTCCAGCAACTGGCCCGATTGGGGATCGTACAGTTTCCTGGGCCGAAGCATGGCTTCTGCGGGGGCCTTTTGTCGGGTCAGTTTTTGCAGAACGTTCGTAGATTCGGGGCCGCTCAATCGCAGTACGGCCAGTGCTGCCCGGCCCAAGGGTGTCATCACGCCATAAATGGTGGAGTGCCCCAAATGTTCGTACGTCGAGGTGACCACGTTTAGTCCCCCACAGGCTTGGCCCCAAGGCACCAATCGGGGGCCCACTCCCTGACGCCTGGCCTGAGCAACGTCGAGGGGTCGTGGCACAGACACACCAGGGCCGTAGATGCCGATTGGTACTAGAAGCTGAATTCGGTGATGAGCCCCACGCCCATGTTGTCCGGCTTGTCGAACTCACGGACGGCGTGGCCGCGTTCGTCCAACTGAACCTGGGCGAAGTTGGGGTCACGGCCGTACGAGACTTCGCCGTTGACAAAGAAGTTCTGGCCCAGGTTGAACTTTAGGTCCAGCTTGACCATGAAGACGGGCAACTGGTCTTCGCCCACGGGCAGGATGTCCCAATCGCCGGCGTTGGTGCCGCGCACAACAACCTTCTGCAGGCCTTTGCCAATCTCTTCGGCGTAGGGGCCTTCCAGTTTCAGACCGCTGACGGTGGGTTTGAAGGTGCTGGGAAGCAGCACGCCAAAGGTCAGGGCGGGGGTCAGGCCAAGCGCCTCGATGTAATAGTCCACAGAGATGGACCCGAAGATTTCGGGGTTCAAGTCGGCGTCTTCCAAAAGAGCATTGTAGGGATCGAAGCCCGGTACGTTAAAGACAATGTACGAAAGATCACGATAGATGGCATCCACGTGAATGCGAAGTTTGTTCTGCCGAAACGCCGCACTGAAATAGGCGGACTTCGACCACTCGTTGCGGGTGGACCCATAGTGGTCGGGGTCGGCCAGAGTCTGAACCAGCGCCGTGCCTTCCAGAGCCACTTCGAAGCCCATCTCGTTGGAATAGAGCTTCTCTTCGGGCATGGGGGCCACATCGGGATTTTCCATATAGAGGCGCAGGTCAAGCTTCTTGCCTACTTCGCCACCAAACCGGTACGAGAGTTGAGCCGAAGCGCCTCCGCTGGTGATGGGTTTGCCCAGCACGCCGGGTTTGGTGTTGGTGCCCTTCTCAAAAAAGCCGCCGTTGACGTCCAGGCGCAGGCCCTTGACCATCTCTACGCCCAATCCAGCCAGGGCGCCGTAATAGGCCCGCTCGACGAACTGGTTGGTGTTGCCGCCGGGATTGTCCAACTGCACTTCGGACGGAGAGCGAATCAGGGCCGTCTTCATGCCGATGTAGCCGTCAAAGGGGCCGGCCTTCAGACCCAACTGAGCAGCCGGGACCAGGCCTTTACGGAAGTTCTTGGGGAAGACGTTGGAGCCGCCCCAACTGGTGTCGTAGTGGAACCCCAGCCGAAGTTTGTCCGAATCGATGGGGTAAAGCATCAACCAGGCCGCAACGGAATCCGAGGGAACATAGTTCAGCCGGATGAAGGTGCCGTCGTCACGGAAGTTGTACTTGCCGTCGGAATCGGGCCCAAACCGCAGCTTCAATCCGCCTTCGGGTTTCCAATCGCCCAAATCGAACTTCTTCTGGACGTTCAGTCTGGATTCGTTGCGGCGATAGGCGCTGTCCTCGACGCGGTCCAGGGCGCTGATGCCTTGCTGGCCAAAATAGGCCTCGGGGCTGTTTCTTCGGGTTTCGCCGGGGTCTCGCAGCAGATTGTCGTCGGCGAAGGAGAACGAGATGGTGGTCTTGTCCACCAACTGGGCTCTGGCAGGTCCGGCAAACGAGGCCACGGCCAACATCAACAGAGCCACACACAGGGAACGCTTCATGGGTTCGACTCCTATTTCGGGCACCTGGCCGCTTACTCGGCGACCACGAAATCGCTATCAAATCTGGGCACGACCATATGCATTTGCAGAGAGCAACTCTCCTTTTTGCCGGGATACTTGGCGCACAAGTAGATGTGCCGCAAGGTCCCGCTGACCGACGTCAGGTTCATGGGAGGGCACGCATATTCGAAGTACAGCGTGTCGCCAAGGACCACTTTGTGGGGGTTCTCGGTGGCCACTTCACCCGTGGAGACATCCTTGATATCGGGGCAATTGCCCGATTCGTCTTTGGCTCCGATAAAGGGGATCGTCAGCGGGCTCTGCTTCTTGAGCATGTCCGTGCCAATGTAAAACTTCTTTCCGGGAATCGTGTCGCTGCCTTCGACGGGGTCCATGAGGATGTAAGCCGCCAACTGCGAATACTTAAAATAGGATTCAAGTTGAGTGCAGTAAGGATCTTTCTGGCACTCGTCCCGGCACAAATCGTCGTCGCTTCCTGCCGGATACTCGCCATCTTCGTCGGAGTCGCAAGCGATATAACGGGTCGCCACCGTCGCGTTTCGAACCTCGATCAACGACGACTCGAAGGGCTCCAGGACCACGGCGTTTGCCATGAGCTGTGTTTTGTAGTCCGCCGAACTGGGATCCTCGGACACCAGCATCGGGGTCACATCCACCGGGGCGGGCACCTCAAGATCCCCCTTGGCGTCGGGGCGGTCTTTACATCCGTCCTGGCCGTAGATTTCGTAGGTCGGATAGGTCATCTGCGTGTTCCCTTCGTGTTCGATGACGCCGCCGGAATAGTTGCAGATGATGTCGCCATAGTGGATGCCTTCGGGCTTGCTGAAGGTGTAAAGGAAGAACGAGTTGAAGTACCCCGGCATGCCGTTGGGAAGCGTCTCAACCTGGCCTTCCAGGTCCGTGACATAAAAGCCGTTGGAAACGACGTTGGTCACCACCAGATCCCCTCGGTCTACCAGCACGTTCTGGCCAGCGAGCGGGGAAGTGGAAACCTGGCTTCCGGCGTACTGGACATGCCAGGTCGAGGGCGTCTCGAACAGCAGCGTGGTGGAGAGGCCGGTGGCGTAAGTGGCATGAGCTTCGGTCGGGTCGTCGGGACCCGTGCAGTCCATGTCTCCCATATCGATCCAACCGTCTCCATCGTCGTCAATTTCATTGTTGCATTCATCATACTGGCCAGCCTTGGGACCCAATCCCAAATCTTCAACCCATATATGACTGCTGCCTACCGCCTGAGCTATGTAGAGTTGTACGGAAGTTGCTTTGCCGGATTGTAACTTTGTGTATCGATAGGGTGGGGGCACCACGCCGGGCTGGACCGACAGGGTCACCCAACGATCGCCCTTCAACGTCACGGGTTTTCCATCGATTCCCAGCGACTGGATGTCGATCCAGACGGGGCGGGCGCACATCTTGGCGCAATAGTCATTCTGAGGGCAGTCGGTATCCATCTGGCAGGCAGCTCCATCAATGGAGCAATAGCCGATACACTCTTCGCCATCGGGGCAATCCAGGGTGTCGCACGAGGCGCCCGAGATATAGGGGGCGGGCTTTTCGGCACTGCCGGAATTGAAGCCCTTGCCCGCAGTCAAAGTGACCTTGAACGAATCGAGATTATTGGGTTCTTCGATTACGGTGGTGCAGGCCGAAACCAGCAAGACCGCAAGAAGTCCAGCACAAGCGGTGAACCGAGCCATACCCAGCACATCCTGTTCCAACGAGCCGTCCGGCCCAAAATGGACCCACTCCCAGCCCGCAGGGGAACAGGTCTTTTACACCTGTGAACCCAAAAGGACAACGATCTTGTTCACAACCGCCCTTCCACTGGCCCCGCAACCCTGCCCGAATCCCTGTTGCGTTAAAGCCATGCAGCGCTACGATTCGGCCCCGTCCGCCACCGGAGTGCCGGGGGGTACGCTCGGGGGGACCGATTCAGATCGGGGTGGGCCGATTCAGAAAGGAATTTCCATGAGACATGTTGCGATTTTGCTGGGTTTGCTCTGTTCGTTGTCGTTTCCGACCACGTCGTGGGCACTTCACCCGTCCAGGACTCGGTTGCTGCTGCACTCGGCCAAAGAAATCACGCCCGAGGTTTCGCTCAGCGCACACTTCGTGCCCGCCGGGAACTTCATCGGGGATGCCCGGCCGCTGGTCTATTTTGGTGCCGACTTCAAGGTCGCACCCTGGTTGACGTTGTCGCCCGTGGTGGGGTGGGCCTTTGGCCCCGACAATTACCTGGTGGGGGCCTGGATCTATGCCCTGCAAGAGCCGTTTTGGGGCTTCATCCACCTGGAATACCATCCCGATACCACCTTCTCGTACGCCGTCACCATGGCCGAGGTCCGGGTGGTAGCTCCCTGGCTTTCCGTGGGCCTGGAGCAGGAAACCTGGCTTTATGCGGACACGGACCACACCGTGAACGTCGGCGGTGGGCCCAACATCCTGTTTCGATTTGGCATGGCTCGTTTTGACGTCGCCTTCCATCTGCGCGACAAACCTGATGAGAAGACCGATAAAGGCAATGATGAAATGATCGATGGTGAGATTATGGTGCGCTTCCACGCTTATTTCTGAAGGGGTGTCGCATGGGACGATTGGGTGGGTCGGCGCTGTTTGTCCTTGTGTTGCTGGCACTTACCGGTTGTGGCGGGACTGGGGGCCAGGGGCCGGCCGATGTGGGCACGCTGGAAACCACCCCGGAGACCCGCACAGGCGAGGTCTTGGTCGACAGCCGAAGCCCCGAGGTCGACGAGACCTTGAACCCCTATCGCCATGGCGACGACTGGGTGCTGGAAAACGCAGAACTGCGAGTTCGTTTTGACGCCCAGCGGTTGTTGCACATCGACAGGTTGGTCGACTCGCAATACGTGCCCGTCGTGAAAGCCGGGGAAGCCTGGATTGAACTGCGCAACCCTACCAAGGGGAAACTGGAGGTTCTGCGCAGCAGCGAGTTGTTACCCAAAGAGATTGAGGGTGGCCACAACGAGGATTCCTTCCGCTTGGGTGGCTCAAACTCGCAGTTCCTGCGCATCGCCCTGGGTTCCGATGTTTCCACGCAGCCACTGATGACCTGGACCATACATCTGGTGGGGTCGGGTCAACTGGTCTTCGAACTCGATTTGAACCACAATCATGGGCGGCCGGTGGTGCGGTTGTGTCCGTTTTCGGTGGATGGAAACCGGGGCGGAGCTTTGTGGCTGGGGCAGGACCCGTTGCAGCATGTGGTGCTGGACAACGGCTCGGACATCTACCTGGACTTTGTAGCCCGGGCGTTTGCCGTGGGCAAGGGCAACTCGCTGATGTTTCCGCCGGGTAACGCCTCGAACTGGTCACTGGGGGTCAGCGGTCCAAATCCCAACTCGGGGCTTGCGGCAGGGTTCTTGAGCTTCGACTACGGGGTGGGGCTGGTGGCCCTGGATGCGGACAAAGACCTGGCCCAGGTGGATGCCGGCCGGACCAGCTTCACTCGCCTGGAAGGCTTTGCTGTCTATGAACCCGAAAGGCCGCTGGGTACGGTGACCGGTGGCGGGCCCCTGCACGAGTCATTTTATCTGGACCTTGCGCCAACCCCGCTGACAACTACGCCGCCCCAGCCGGGCGCTGCCGTGGTGGATGTCTGGCAGCGGCGACACATGGGGCTGGAAGGGTATGCGAAGGCTTTTGCCGATTGGAACCGAAAGAAGGTGGTGGATCCCCCGTTGACCGGCTGGAACAGTTGGGGCGGCGGTGGAGGCAGCGGTGGGCTGGGGCAGGGAATAGACGAGGCGACGATCCTTAAGAACCTGGACTATATGGTCCAGGACTTCCAACCCGTTGGGATGAACCACTTCCTCATCGACGATGGCTGGCAGCTTGAAACCGGCGACTGGGAGAGCCACCCCGAGAAGTTCCCCAGCCACAACGGGACCGAGGGCATGAAATGGATCGCCGACCAGATTCGGGCCGAAGGGTTGGTGCCGGGCATCTGGATTGCGCCGTTCTGGGTGAAGCGGAACTCC
>CAYTWV010000102.1:0-1663 GCA_964442235.1 uncultured Myxococcales bacterium
TGGCTCCCCGTGCCAGGGCCTTTCCTCTGACACCTGCACGAGGAATTGCAATCAACCGCCACACAGAAGCTCCGCCGCTTGCGCCACACCTCCATGAGGTCTGGGGGAGACTCGGAGTTCTGTTCTGTCGCATGTCACCCCAAACCGGCCTCCAAACTCTTATGCAGGGTTCTTTTCGATCCATCGATTGTAGGTCCACAGGCCCCAAGCACTGCCCAATCCGAACAGCAGCAGGACCACCCAACCCAGCATGTTGTACGTGGGGTCCAGCACCAGCAGCCCGTCGGCTCCCTTGACCGAACCGTGGCACATCAATTCGTTAAATATCGCTGCCCCCACGGGCCCACCCACCAACGATCCGATGGCCATGGGAAGGTTCGCATACCCCAGAAAAAGCCCCTCTTGACCCTTGGGAGCCAATGCCCCGATGTACTCAAAGGTCCTGGCAGACGCAAACAGCTCGCCAAACGCAATCAGCGCCACGGTCAAGACCACCATGGCCGATCCCAATGGCAACAGGTTGAACAAGTCGGCCTTTGGATTGCCCCAAATCACCGGAATCATGTTCACGGCCATGGAGAGCGAGATGATCACCGTGCCGATTACGATAGACTTGATGGGCTTCATCTTGCCAAATATCCGGGTAATCAGAAGCTGGAAAAACACGATAGTGAACGGATTCGCCATCGTGTAGATATCCATCGGAGGATCCCGTTCCAGCACATTTTTTGTATACAATGGGATCACATTATAAACCTGGCTGTACAAGAAGTTGAAGCCGCTGGTGACCACCAGAAACAGCGCAAACCGGCCGTTGCGAAGCACCAGCACCATGTCCTTCAAGACGCGCCCCATGGACTTCTTGGGTTTCTTGGGACCGGACCCGGGCAGGGTATCCGGGTCTTTGTACAGCACCAGGACCACCACACCCGCCAGCAACGCCGCAACCATGGCGACGGCAAAGATGAAGCTGAGGTTAAAATTCGTTCGCACCACATAGGCCACGCCACGGCCCACCAACGAGCCGACGTTGATCACCATGTAGAAGATGGCAAAGTCCAGCGTGGCCCGGTGCCCCGCTGTTTTTTGTACCGTGCCCGAAATGCACGGTTTCACGATGGACCCGCCGATGCCAATCAGCAGCACCGCACCCAGAATGGGGACCAACACATCCCACTGCCAGGCGGTGGGTTCCACCACATCCTTGGCATCCAACAACTCTTTGCCACCGAACCAGACCGGGAATCCCATCAGGAAATAGCCGCCGGCCAATAACGCACACGCCACCAGCAACGAGCGCTTGAATCCCACCTGGTCTGCGATGGTGCCCGACAAAATCGGCAAAAAATAGACCAGGGTCCACAAGAACCCGTTGATGTTACTGGGCAAGTACTTTCCCAGCCCCAACTGCCCCAGGTAGATCACCACGAAGCTGGCCATGGAGTAATACGCTGCCCGTTCGAACAGCTCGGTTACGTTGGCCGACCAGAACGAACTGGGGAAACGCTCGTCGGCGGGCGTCTCCTTCTTGAATGGGTTGGTCACGTTTGCCCTCCGCCCTTAATGATTCACTCGCCGCAAGGTCGTTCCAAACGGCAAAACCCTCGAAACAGGTCGCTGGCCAGGTGGCTGCGCACCCCGGCGCGGTCGAGTAGGGTCACGT
>CAYTWV010000102.1:1673-11155 GCA_964442235.1 uncultured Myxococcales bacterium
CAGGTGGCGGACACATCCCCGATCCCGTTTCTGCCGGGGCCGGACCTCGTTGTTCCACTCTTTGCCCTCATCGCTGCGGGCGATGCCGGCGTGCCTGAGATTCATCCTGGATTCCTTGGCCCCGCCCTTGCCCCAGTGGACAAAAGCCACGGTTCCGTCCGCATCCACGGAGACCACAATACCCACATGAGAAAGCCAGTCATCACATTTTTTGTTGTGGTTTCGGTCATAGGTGTTGTCGAAAAACACCAGGTCGCCGGGCTCGGGGTCCCTGGACTTGTGAAACAGCCTCCCCTCGGCCTTACATCGCTCGTACAAAAACGCCGTCCCGCCGGAACCCACCGTGTTTTTGCCCGAATAACACCCTGCCCCGGCATACACCGCCATAATCAGACCGCTGCAGTCTCGCCGAAACTCTCGGCCCTGAACCGCAGGGCGTTGCTGGCCCACCAGAGCCCTGGCCGCCAAGGCCAAAGCCACGCCTAGATCCTTGTCGCCCGGCAGCCCGCCTTCCTGCATCTGTTCGCCGTCAGGTTGGCCCTGCTCTCCGTCCGGAAGTGCAGGAAGTTCTGGGCCCTGGTCCGGCCCTTCCACGGGCTGCTCTTGCCCCTCGGGACCATCCAACTCTTTGCGCTCCAACCGCTCTTCCCCGTCGGGGCCCACCTCCACTCCGTCCACCCCAATTCGGTCGGGGTCCAACTCCGGTCGGTGGATTGTTGGACTGCAACCAAGGGCCACCGCCACCCCAAACACGAACCACAGCCCGACGGCAAAGCACAGCGAGGGCCTATGGTAGGCAAGTGGATTCGTTCGGCTGGGCACGTTGTCGTTCATTATCCTTAGGTCCGCCAACTTTCGATTCGCTTCCAGACTTCGATTCGGGCTAGACCTTAGCGCTTCTTTCCCGCCAGGCCAGCAGGTTGAATTCTGCCAGCGAACCCGCTGCGGGTCAAGAAGCTGGCCGCCACAGGAAACTGCCGCTATCCGGTTTGACTCCCCACTGCCCCTGGCGTAGGGTCGCCCCACTCAGGAGGCCACCTTGGACTTGATCGGCGCTGCACCAGAGACAGACCTGTTCCTTAAGCTCACCCCCGAACTGGTATTGGATGCTGTCGAAAGCTCGGGACTGCGCTGTGAACCGGTTTGTTACCCACTAAACTCCTTCGAGAATCGCGTCTACGAGGTGGAACTGGAGGACGGCCAACGCATCGTGGCCAAGTTCTACCGCCCGGGACGTTGGTCCCAGCAGCAGATCCTTGAGGAACACGCATTCATGGCAGACCTTCAGGCCGAAGAGGTGGCCATTTGTGGCAATCGGCCGTTTCCCGATGGCACCACCCTGAAACAGGTCCAGGGAATCTGGTATTGCCTCTACGACCGGGTCGGAGGCCGCGCCCCCGACGAGTTGACCCACGAGATGGCCCAGCGCCTGGGAATGATGGCGGCCCGAATTCACAACGTGGGCGCCATGGCCCAGGCCCCTCATCGATTCGTGCTAAGTGGAGACTCTCACATCCGAAACAACGTCGCCTGGTTGACCCAGCATCACACCATTCCGCACGCCCTGGAACAGCGCTATGTCGCTGCGGCGCTACACATCGCCGATGCCGTCGACGCAGGTCTGTCGGGTGTCCCCGTCGGCCGGATTCATGGGGACTTCCACCTGGGCAATCTGCTGGCCCGGGATGGCATTCTGCATGCGCTGGATTTTGACGACATGATGGTCGGTCCCGCAGTGCAGGATCTGTGGCTTGCGCTGCCGGGTATGGGTTCCGAAAACACCGCGCTGCAAGAGAGCCTGTTGGAAGGTTACGAGCAGTTCCGGGCCTTCGACCGTCGCACCTTGACCCTTATCGAGCCCCTTCGTGGACTTAGAATGGTCCACTATGCTGCCTGGTTGGCCCGCCGCTGGCACGACCCGGTTTTTCCCCAGGTCTGGCCCCACTTCGGCACCGAACAGTACTGGTCCGAAGAGACCGCTTCTCTGGAATCTATCGTGCGTCAGTTGAATTCGCCGCGACCTGCCTCGACCGGCGGCCCGCCCTCCGACGAAGAGCCGCCGCTGACCAACAAGGACTTCTTTTTTGATTGGGAAGGGTAAGGCCAGCGCTGGTCGGTTCCCGAGGGCCCCGGTGCTTTTCGGTCGCCCCGGTGTGTCTGTGCCACGACCGTAAGGGAGTGGGCATTCGGTTGATGCTGTGCGGGTGAGCGAAGCCTTTGGGGACCCATGGCATGCCCGCTGGTTGAGGGACTGAAGCGTGAAGAGACGGCAGCGACGAGGGACGGCAGGGACTAGGGACAGCAGGGACGCCGCCCGTTCGATTAGGGACAACAGGGACAACAGCGACAACAGCGACGGCGGTAGCTGCAATAGCTACAAGGGACAAAGACAAAGACAAAGACAAAGCCAAAGCCAAAGCCAAGTACAAGGACAGGGCGCAGGGGCATGTCCCCTCGGTCCCTTTTCCGCGCCGTCACTGCGGTCCCTGCTGTCTTTTCGGTCGCTGTCCGTACGGGCGCTGTCGCTTTCGTCGCTACCGTCGCTTGTCCCTCGGTCTCTTTAGTCCTTTGGCCCTTCCGTCCCTGTCGCTTCGGTCCCTTTTCCGCACCGTCACTGCGGGCCCTGCTGTCACTTCGGTCGCTGTCCGTGCGGGCGCGCCCACTGCTATCCACCTCTTGACTCTCCCGCCGGCGCCGCTCAGCATTGCTGCAAATGACCTGGACATCGGAAGAGACTGGCGGTTCGCATCCAGGAACCAGAAATGAATCCTGGTCCATCGGTGTGGAAGGCGAGCTCCAGAAGCAGCTCATTGCCGAACATGGTTTCTCCGCAAGCGGCGTGCTCTCTTGGTCCCCAACGTGGTGACGGATTCCACCACACGGGGCACGTTGAATGTGGTTGGCACATTAAGAATGGGTGATGGCATACCCGGGTTTCCAGCGGACCATCAGCTTACGTCCAGGTTGGGGAGTCGAGAGAGATACTCTTCCCACGGGAGAACCTCCACCCCGCCTGTGAGCATCCGGGGGTGGCGTTCTCGTGAGACTAACCACTTGTGCTTCAGAGGCAACTCCTCGGCCAGAGCCAGCAGACCACGCGTGTCCCCCTCATGAACCACACCCGACTTGAACTCCACCGCAGTCTGTTCGTTCAACAGAAGGTCGACTTCGTACCCGTTGGCGGAACGCCAGAAATTGAGCTTTTCTATCTTGCGATCATAGAAGGATGCATGGATTGTCTCAAGCACCAGAAACTGCTCGAAAACCTTCCCGAACTCTGGGGTCTTCGGTGATATCCGGCGCCCAAGAAGTGAATTCGCCACGCCGCAATCGAAATAATAGAACTTCCTGGTTTGGATGGGGCGCCTCTTCTTGGTCTTGACATAGGGGTCAAGGAAGTGGCCAAGGAGCGTGTCCTCGAGGATTTGGTAGTACTCGGCAACCGTCTTGGAACTCACGCCGCACTCTCTTGCTACATTCGCGAAGTTAAGGAGCTCGGCATTGTTGAAGGACGCTACCTCTAGGAAACGAGTGAAAGAGGGAAGATTCCTGACAACTCCCTCTGCCTGAACCTCCTCCTTCAGGTACTCACCGCAGTAGTCCTTCAAATCAGTTGCGGGTTCGTCGGAAAAGAGGATCGGGGGGAGCATCCCATGCTGCAGCCGCTCTTCAAGGACGAACTTCTCGCCGCACTCGGCCCACGTGAGTGGGGCCATTCTCTGGGTTCTGAGGCGCCCCGCAAGATTGGTCAGCCCGCTTCTCCGTAGCCTGCGAGCCGATGACCCGCTGAGAATGAATCGCAGACCGCTGTTCTCGAGCAACCAGTGCACCTCGCCCATGAGTTCAGGAATGCGCTGAACCTCGTCGATCACCAGGGTCCCATCCAGCCTGGAGTAACGTTCCCGCAACAGCGCCGGCCGTGCGCGATAGTCGAAATAGACGTCGCTCATCAGCAGGTCCACCGTAGCCGCTGCCTTCACCTGGTTCCTCAGGAAAGTGCTCTTGCCCACGCGCCTGGGGCCCAAGACCAGATAGCTCCTGGACGGCGACAAAACCATGCGTCTTTCGAGAACCATTACTTCCTCCTATCAAGATAATCGGAAGTGGCACTCCAATCCTACACGGCTCGGTCGGTTAGTCAAGGGCGCGGGCATGCAACCCATCCATCAGGGAGTGGGGTCAAATCCCACCGAGGCTTAACGCAAAAAGGCCGCCTTGTGAGGCGGCCTTTCTTCGAGAGCGGGCGACGGGATTTGTAACTCGGCGCAGCCGAGTGTGAGGGAGCCCCGAGCGAGCACAGCGAGTCGAGGGGCGACCGACTACCCATCCGACAGGAGGAGCGGGTGCAAATCCCGTTGATGGCTTAACGCAAAAAGGCCGCCTGAGAAGGCGGCCTTTCTTCGAGAGCGGGCGACGGGATTTGAACCCGCGACGTTCAGCTTGGGAAGCTGACACTCTACCACTGAGTTACACCCGCAAAAATTCAACAGCACGCCGAATACCGCATCCGGGCCGCAATTGTCAAGCAGAAACTCCCCGCCCGTTCCTTGAAACCCCGCCGGAAACCCCCAACTTTCCCCTCGTTGAATGCACGAGCAACAGAAACCTGACAGGAGTTAATCATGTCCGTTACACCCTCAACCATGCGTGCCCTGGGCACCCCGGCACCCGACTTCTGCCTGCCCGAAGTCTCCTCCGGCAATACGGTATCCCTGGCAGACTTCAAAGGGCAAAGCCTGCTGGTGATCTTTCTCAGCCGCCATTGCCCCTACGTGAAACATATCGTGGAGCAACTGGCCCTGCTTGGCCGGGACTACGAAGGCAAAGGCCTTGGTATCGTCGGCATCAGCTCCAACGACATCCTGGGCTACCCCGATGACTCTCCCGGAAGACTGGCCGAAATGGCCAAACAGAATTGGATCACCTACCCCATCCTTTATGACTCGTCCCAAGAGGTTGCCAAAGAGTATCGGGCCGCCTGTACACCCGATTTTTTCGTATTCGACGCCTCACACAAGCTGGTCTACCGGGGACAACTGGACTCCAGCCGGCCTGGCAGCGGCATCCCCGTAACAGGCAAAGATCTAAGGGCCGCCCTGGACGCGACGCTGGAAGGGCGCAAGGTCTCGCAGGAACAGATTCCCTCCATGGGCTGCAATATCAAGTGGCGCAAAGGCAACGAACCCGACTATTTCGCCTTCCGCTAAGGGCCTTGAGCACACGCCCCATTTCGGCTACCCTCACCCAGTTGTTTGTTTTCAGGAGGAACCCACATGATCCGAACTCTGGCTGTCGTCTCTCTGGTTACCGGCCTCATGGCCTGCCAGCCCAAATCCACCGCCGAGGAGCCCAAGAAGGAAGCCCCGGCCGCAAAACAAGAAACAGCAAAGCCTGAACCGGCCAAAGAATCGCCGGCCAAGGAAGACCCGTCCAAGACCGAAGCAGCAAAACCCGAAGTGAAACAGGAAGACGTCAAGAAGCCCGAGGCGCCTGCCGATCCTAAGGCAGAAGTCCCCGCCAAACCCGAAGAACCCAAGGTGGCGCCGGCCTCGACGTACAATTCGTTGGACCGTGCTACCTTCAATCGGTTGGCCGTCCGCGGAAACCTGCCCCTTTATTGGACCCAGGACACGAACAAGAACAACGCGGTGGACCCCGACGAAGTGGTTACCCTGCGTTTTTATCGCACGGCAACCGCCTGGACTCAGGAAAACGCCTTCACCCCCGAGTTCGCCGAGGCATACAAAAAACTCTTGGACCTGCAGGCCAACCCCATCCCCGCCAGCGTGACGCCCGAAGAGGCCAAACGCCTGGAACTGGTTAACAAAGAACTGGACCAGGGCAAAGCCGTGTTGGTCTATAACGACTTCAGCGCCTTGGGCGAAGCAGAAAGGATCTTCGTTGGCCACATGGTCCAAGTGGCCGATCTTGTCGACCAGATCTATAGCATTCAGATGGGAGCCGAGCCGCTGAAAGATAAGGTTCCCGCCGAGTGCACGGCCTGCCAGAGCCTCTTCCGTCGCAACGTCGGCCCCAAGTGTTTGGGCCCCGAAACCGAGAACGAAGCGGCCTGCTCCGCCATCCCCGGCGCTCCCAAACCCACCGTCGACCCCTACCCCGCCGCACTGCAGGCCGACCCCGGCTTCTGCGAGAAACTCGAGAAGGCGGCCAACGCCAAAGAGGTGTTCGCACCCTTCACCGTAGCCCGCGCCAACAAGGACGATCCCAATGGTCCGCTGACCGTATTGGGACTGCCCGAAGCCTATCCCGAATTGATGAAGGCCGTGGCCGACGAACTCAAAGCCGCTGCCACCGTCATCGGCCCCGCTAACGAAGAAGCCCTGGCTATTTACCTGAATGCCGCTGCCCAGTCCTTCACCGACAATAACTGGGAGCCCGCCGACGAAGCCTGGACCAAGATGAACGCCCGCAACTCCAAGTGGTACGTGCGAGTCGCCCCCGACGAAGTCTATTGGGAGCCCTGCTCCAGAAAGGCGGGCATGCACCTGACCTTCGCCCGCATCAACATGGATTCACTGATCTGGCAAGACAAACTGGCCCCGGTCCAGCAAGACATGGAAGACACCCTGGCCAAGCTGATTGGCGCCCCCTACGTCGCTCGTAAAGTCACCTTCCATCTGCCCGACTTTATCGACATCGTCCTGAATGCTGGCGACGACCGAGACCCCTTTGGTGCAACCATCGGCCAAAGCCTGCCCAACTGGGGCCCCGTGGCCAACGAAGGTCGCGGCCGAACCGTGGTCATGAGCAACCTCTACACCGACCCCGACTCCAAAGCCCAGCGCCGTACCCAGGCCGAATCCCTGGTCGACACCGCTGCCCTGGCCGACTATCCCACCAGCGAAGGCCCCGGTTTGCTCTCGATCATCCTTCATGAAGCTGCCCACAACCTGGGCCCGGCCCATGAGTACAAAGTGGACGGCAAAACCGATGACGAGGTCTTCGGCGGCCCCATGGCCTCGACCATGGAAGAGCTGAAATCTCAGACCGCTGCACTCTGGTACATCGACTTCCTGCTCCGAAAGGGCCTCATCACCCCCGAACTGGCACGCCAGTCCTATGTTGACAGCTTCCTTTGGGCCCTTGGGCACATCTCACGTGGCATGTACAGCGAAGGTAAACCCAAGCCCTACAGCCAGTTGGCAGCGATTCAGGTGGGCTTCCTCATGGAGGCGGGCGCCATCACGTACAATCCCGAGGCCATGGCCGCCAACGGCACCGACCGAGGCGCCTTCGTCCTGCACCTGGACCAATGGGCCGACGCCGTCAACATGCTCATGGAAACCGTGGGCCAGGTCAAAGCCCAGGGCAACAAGACCCTGGCCGATGAGATGATCACCAAATACGTCGATGGCTCGGTGGTGCCCATGCAGATAATCAAAGAACGTCTGCTTCGTTACCCCAAAGCCAGCTTCGTTTACAGCCTGAAGCAGTAATTCCATGCGCCTGACCCTCTTCCTGGATCACCAGTGCAATCTGGCATGCAGCTATTGCTACAATGGTGACAAGTTCTCCAAGCCCATGACCAGGGAGACGGCCTTTCGGGCCATCGACCTGGTCTTTGAGGCGGGACACAAACTGGACCAATTGGGCTTCTTCGGCGGAGAACCCCTGTTGCACATGGATCTGCTCGAAGAGTCCGCTCGCTACGCCCTGGACCGCAGCACCCAAGCCGGCCACACCTGCCTTCTGGTCGCAACCAGCAATGGAACCCTGGTGACCCAGGAAACAGCGGCACGACTAAAGGCCTTGGGCTTTCACCTGGGCGTCTCGATTGATGGGCCCCAGGCAGCACACGATATTTGCCGCTTCTATCGGGGGGGACAGGGCTCTCACGCCGATGTCGAAGCAGGAATTCGGACAGCCCAGAAGGCCGGCCTTCCTATCAAGGTCATCTCCGTCGTGGATCCTGCCAACGTCCAATACATGCCCGATACCCTGACGTACCTGCTGAATCTGGGCATTCGGCACATGAGCCTTAACATCAATTACGAGGCCGAATGGAACGACCAGGCCCGAGATGCTTTCCACCTTGCCCTGGCCCAACTGGCCGACCGTTTTGTCCAGCACTACCGGGAAGGCATCGAATTTCGCCTTAATCTTCTGGACGCCAAGATCATCACCCACGTGAAGATGGGCTTCGCCTGTTCGGATCGCTGCGACTTTGGCTGTGAAGAGTGGGCCGTTTCACCTTCCGGCAAGATTTATCCGTGTGACCGACTGGTCGGCGAAGACACCCGGGACGACGTTGTGATTGGCGATATCTGGAAGGGAATCGACATCCCGCGCAGAGATGCCCTGGTCGCCAAGAAAAACGAGCTTCTGAACGAGTGTATGGAGTGTGATATCGCTCCACGATGCATGCACTGGTGTGGTTGTGTAAACTACGCCATGACGGGCAGTGTAGGCGAAGTTTCCGGGCTTTTGTGCTGGTTCGAGCAACAGATTGTAGAAGAGGCGGACCGAGCGGCAGAGATCCTGTTCCAAGAGAAGAACCCACTTTTTATCAAGCGATTCTATCCCTTCGTAAAATAGTCCTTAATCTCGCAGAATAGAGTTTACTGGGGCTGGGGCTGGGGCTTGGGCGGCTCGGGCTCCTGCGGGGGCATCGGAACCCCACCCAGTTTGCGCCGCGGTTCCTGGGGAGGCGGAGGGGCCACGCCCCCAGTCCGAGGAGGCTGCGGCGGCTCTTTCGGGGGGGCGATGATCCCACCCAGTTTGGGCTCGGGACGGGTGTCCTTCTCTGGAACCACATCCTTCTGCTCGACCACGTCCTTTTCGTTCTCCGAGCCCTTGGGAAGTGACGGGGCCGGCATCTCGCCGGGCTTGCGCATCTCTACCACGGGCACGGGCGGCATTTCTCCTGGCGTGCGCAACTCGGGAACTGGCACTTGACCGGAAGGAATCGGTTCTGCGGGCTTCGCTTCAGGCAGCGGTTTCAGTTCCGCCGGAGGCGCCACATCCCCCCCACGCTTGGCTGCGAAGGGTTCCGCAGGCTGGATGGGGGATCCCGCCGACCGGGGCATTGCTGGCGGCGGCTCAACACCGACGGGCGAAACGCCCTCCGCTGGTTGCGGATTCTTGGCGCCGTCTGCAGGTGGGGCCATGTCCCCAGAACACTTCACCAATCCCACGGCACCCAGCCCAAGCACCGCTGCGCCCAG
Source organism: uncultured Myxococcales bacterium (assembly GCA_964442235.1). Taxonomy (GTDB): domain Bacteria; phylum Myxococcota_A; class UBA9042; order CAIXZC01; family CAIXZC01; genus CAYTWV01. The sequence goes on from CAYTWV010000102.1 coordinate 10,859, forward strand.
CGCCGTGCTTCCAAGGCGGGCCAGAAATCCACGTCGGTCTCGATTTACTTCATCCACATCGGGATATGAAGGCGGCTGTTTGCCTTTGACCCCGCGTCGTTCAAACCACATGTGAATCCTCATTTTGTATTGGGCTCCAGGTTCGGCGCTTCGCCCGGCAGGTTCACGGGCTCAATGTTAGGGGCAATCCCCCCGGTGCGAATTTGATGCTGGTCGACGTCCGGCACCACTTCACCCTCCTCGACCACATCCTTCTCCTCTGATGAATTGGGCGTGGGTGGGGTGGGCAACGGCGGC
>CAYTWV010000103.1:0-11126 GCA_964442235.1 uncultured Myxococcales bacterium
CCGGCAGTTGCGCTTCCTCTTTCGCAAGCGCCGACGTGAGTTCTTTCACACAGACCGTTGCTGCGTCGATGACGTCGTCACCGACCGACTCCCGCAGTCGCTTTGACCATGCGCTCACTTCCGGGCCCAATCGCTTGACGCAGTCCAGACCGGGGGCTGTGGCGGACAACAGCTTCGCCCGCCGATGGGCTGGATTGGGCGAGTACTCGCACAACCCCTCTTCCACCAGCAAATCTGCAGTCCTCTGAACGCTCTGGCGAGCCAGCCCCATGTTTCGGGCAATGGCTGCGACCGTGAGTTGCTCGTGAAGCACCGCACCAAGTACCTGCCATCGAGCGGTCGTAAGGCCACTGCCGGCTGTCAGGCGGTCGCCCACACGAAGAAGCAACCCGTTGAGCCGAAAGATGCTCAGTACAAGGGCGTTTACCGGGTCTTGCGGACCGCTACCCGTTTTGGCCATGTCCAAGCGCCTCCATGAGTTCGAGGTAATATGCTGGGTTTCCAGTCTTGTACAGGCCGTACCATGCCTCAAGCGCCCTGGTGCTGAAGATGCCAAGTCTGGCGAGAACGAGTTTGGCAAATTCCAGCGATGCCATCCCGGAAGCCGTAATGACATTGCGGTCTTCAACTGCGGGTTCCTGAACGAAGTGGGCAGCGCCGCCGTATCCGCTGGACGCAAGCCAGCCTGGGTGGTTGCCGGTGTGTCGCCGATCATCCAACAAGCCCGCTCGGGCCAGGCCGAACGTCGCCCCGCAAATCGCTGCCACAGGAACCCCGGCGGCTACGAAGTCCTTCGCCAGTGACAGGGCCGGGTCGGTGCTGCCGTCGCTCCACAAGTCAGCGCCAGGCAAAATCAGCATTGCACTCTTGGAAGGGGAGACCTCAGACAGACTCAGATCCGGCATGATGGTCAGCCCGCCCATCGAACGAACCGGCGTCCGGTCCAGCCCCACCGTCTTGACTCGGAATCCTGACTCAACGCCGGGCATCGGTCTGTTTATGTGGGCGATTGCGAAGCCGGGCTCCCAATCCGCCATCGTGTCGAGCACAAAGAGATGAACTTCCCGCATGTTCGTTAGCCTCCTTCTGGCACCATGCCATCGCATCGACAGCATGCTGTCAGATGGGCAGCATGCTGTCAAGTGGTTTGGTGACCTGAGCGGCCCGAAATGTCCCGAGCGCCAGAGGCTTGAAAAGGCCAGCACGGCCCCTACATTCTCGTCACAACCGGTTCGGTTCGCTGCGTTATGCGCAAATGGCGTTGGCAGCAGAGGGGCGGAAAGCAGTCTTGCCCAAATGACTTCCCCGCACATGGAGGTGGCCGGCCCTTCATGCCCAACGGGAATGGAAACTCAGGCGGCGGATAGGAGACGTTATGACTATAAGAAATGGGAAGGTAGCGCTAATCACCGGAGCCAATAAGGGACTGGGCAAGGAGATAGCGCGGCAACTGGGTGCTCTTGGATACACGGTGATCCTCACGGCGCGAAACGAACTTGCAGGGCGTGCGGCCGTGGCGGAACTCCAGGCGGCAGGGTGCGACGCTCACGGTGCTCGGCTTGAGGTCACCAACCCCGACGACATCGCCAGCCTTGTGAGCTACGTAGAAGCGACCTTCGGCAAGCTCGACGTGCTCGTGAACAATGCAGGGATTGCCCTTGAGTGGGACGGCAAGCCGACCAACACCGACAAGATTCGCCGTACCCTGGAGGTCAATCTTATTGCCCCCTATGCGATTACAGAGGCGCTTGTGCCGCTGCTGTCTCGCAGTGGCGATGCGCGTGTGATCAATCAATCCTCGATGCTTGGTTCGATTGCATCGGCCGAGAGCATGTGGGAGCACACCGGGGGCTTCATGTCGGTCGGTTACTCCACATCGAAGGCCGGGCTCAACATGCTCACACTGATTCAGTCGAAAAACCTTGCCAGCAAGGGAATAGCGGTCGCCGCAGCCCATCCTGGGTGGGTGAAGACCGATCTGGGAAGCCAGGCGGCACCGATGGAGGTAGACGAGGGTGCGCGCACGGTCGTCGACCTGGTGACCATGGCCCGTGAGCAATTCCCACACGGCCAGTTGCGTCACGCTGGTGAGCGCATTCCGTGGTAGGTGCCGTTTGAGTTGATGCAGCGCCCGACATTTGACTCCCGTTTTGGCGGTGCAAACCTCGGAGTCGCATATCCCCTGAATTGGCCGGTTCACAGGAGATTTCGTCTTCCAACTTGCCCCCGAGGAGGTGGCCAACTTGAGATCGCAAATTGCGATCTCAAAAGGTCGGGGGTGGGCGCCGCTGTCAATTTCTGGCCTTCACCGAGCTAGGCTTCGCCAGGCTGTCCAGCGTGCTGCGCAGCGAGACGGCATTCCAGGTGAACGTGCGGATCATGCGGGCCTTTGTTCGCCTGAGAGAGATGGCCATCACCCAGACCCGGCTGGCCCAAGAGCTGGAAAAGCTGCGGGGCCGGGTGGATGTCCTTTGACCTGCGAGCCTTATGCGGAAACACCATTACGCTTCCGAATTCGTCAGCAGAAGCTCAGCGTACCCCGACCACAACTGCCTTGACAGGCCCAGCATGCCGAATTTAGTATGCCGACAACAGGTCCGGTTTGAAGAGCTAGGTGGAAACCGGATAAACAGTAGTTAGGCGGTCTAGTTACGCGCCAAGATAAAGTGCCGTAAAATGATAAGTGACAATGAGGACTTTGGGCATGTGGCAAGAGATTTGGAATACAGTGCTGTCGGAATTCTCCGATGTCCCCGATGCGACGCAAGTTACACGTATCGTACTGCGCCTTCTAGTTGCTACAGCCCTTGGTGGCATATTGGGATACGAGCGGGAGCGGCAAGGCAAGAGTGCGGGGGTGCGAACACACATGCTGGTTGCCATAGGGGCAGCACTCTTCGTCCTCATTCCTCAACAGGCTGGGGCATCAACCGCCGATTTGAGTCGGGTATTGCAAGGCCTGATCGCAGGTGTGGGGTTTCTTGGGGCCGGCGCCATAATTATGGGAAATAGAGAAGTAGAGGCTAGGGGGCTGACTACGGCGGCAAGCATATGGGTAACAGCGGCAATCGGCGTGGCTGCAGGAATGGGGCGGGAATCGACCGCCGTTTTGAGCACTTTTATAGCTTTGTTCATTCTTTCTGTGGTTCCTTGGATTTACCGAACTAAAGAAAAAAACAAAGGCTGATTCGCTTAAGGCCATCGGATGGACGATGGACGTCCGGCGCCTTATGTACGAAACGTCCGACAGGCTTGCCCTGCACGTGGTTCCCCAGGCAAGGGTACTGCGTCGGCCCGGCGACCAAACACCTGTACCCCAATCCCAGAGGATTTTGTGTTCCAGCTCACGCTTGCGGAAGTAGCGAACTTGAGGTCACAATCTGTGACTTCAAGTTGGGCCGGCAGGGGATATCTGCCATTGGCCTTCACCGAGCAGAACTTCACTTTTCTTCTCCGTTTCTGCCCCGGCTCCCGATACAGGGTTCGGAGGTGGCAAATGGCGGACGAAAAGGAAAGGGATTTGGCGCAGCGAATAGCAGCCTCGATTCACGTTGTGCGTGGTCAGCGGGTGATGCTGGATGCAGACCTGGCCAGACTGTACGGCGTACCGACCAAGGCTCTGAACCAGGGGGTGCGCCGAAATCCGGGGCGGTTTCCTTCGGAATTCTGCTTCAGGCTTGATGCTCAGGAGTTTGCAGAACTGGTCACAAACTGTGACCGGTTGAAGGCCCTGAAGCATTCGACAGTGGTGCCCCAGGCATTTACGGAACATGGGGCTCTGATGGTAGCCAACGTACTCAACAGCCCCCGAGCGAATGAAGTCAGCGTCTATGTGGTCCGTGCCTTCCTCCGCCTCCGAGAGTTGGCCATCACCCAGACCCGGCTGGCCCAGGAGCTGGAAAAGCTGCGGGGCCGAGTGGACGTCCACGACGCTTCCATCAATGCCGTGATGGAGGTCATCGGAAATCTGCTGGGGAAACCGGACAGAAATCGGAAGCGATTCGGATTCAAGCTGGAAGAGAGCAAACCCGGGCAGAAAGCCTGAGTTGGGAGGTGCAAGCCATGTTTACCAAAGTCATCTCGGCCGGGGTCATGGGGGTGGATGGGTTTCTGGTCACCGTGAAGTGCGACACGGGGCCGGGACTGAACTCGTCTGGAGTAGTGGGGGTGGCCGAAACGGCGGTGCGGGAAAATCGGGCGATGAACCGGGGTATCCCCCAGAATCCCCGGTTGACAAGCGTTACCCTACAAGGTAGCGTTGTCTCGTGAGCAAGCTGCGCCGCGCTGGGCTCGTGTTTCTGAAATGGAAGGGCGACCATGGCCCGGAGCACGTCCATGTGTTTCGGGACGGCCGCCTGGTCGTGAAGTGGGACCTGGAAAACGGCAAGGCAATGGAGGGTAAGCCAACTCGGCGCGTGCTCGACGCAATAGAAGGCCTCGTCAGGGAGGGTTTGTTATGAAGATTCTCAGCGTCGAAACCAACCGAAGCCTGCGTGCCTTCGTGGTCGCCACAACGGATCGCACCTACTCGTTCCCGTTTGCCAGATGCGACCCTATGCCGTCCGCTGCGGACCCGGTCGTGAAGGCCTATGTCGACACGGAACTGGCCAACGAGGCGTTCACGTACCAGCTCAAGTCCGGTGCCGAAGGGTCCGTGCATCTGGAACTGGTCCTCGACTACAACAAAGACCCCTCGTACCTGCGCAACATGCTGCTTTACAAACTGACGTTGGAGGCCCAGCGCAGGGTGGCTGAGAGTCGGCTCAGCAAACGGGAGATCATCCGCAGGCTTGGTACCTCCGCCACCCAGTTCTACCGCATTCTCGACCAGACCAACTATGCCAAGTCCGTGGATCAGGTCCTCTTCCTGCTCAGCGTCCTCGACTGCAGAGTCGAATTCGTCGTCCACGCCAAGAACGCTTAGCGTGCTGCCCTCCGGGTTCGCCGGAGGTCATTCCGTGCTGTCAGGCGGAACTCGGACCGATTCCCAGAGGACCACCTGTTCGAGCGGCCCAGGGTTGAAGATCGCCACGTGAAGCCACAATCTGTGACCTCAAGCGGGGGCGGAAGGCGAAAGCCCCCTGTCTTCCGTTGACATAGCCCCCTCCGATATGAGGAGCATCTGCAATGAACAAAGTCACGCCGTTCCTGATGTTCAACGATCAGCTCGAAGCGGCCATGGAGTTCTACACCGCGACGTTCCCGGATTCCCGAATCAACAGCGTAGCCCGCACTGGCGAAGACGGTCCCATCTCGTCCGCCGAGTTCGTGGTCGCTGGTCTAGCCTTCATGGGTTACAACGGTGGTCCCTACTTCACCTTCTCCGAAGGCATCTCGTTCTATGTTGACTGTGCGGACCAAGCGGAAGTCGACGAGTATTGGGAAAAACTCGTCACGGCTGGCGCGAAGCCCACAGCGTGCGGCTGGATCAAGGATCCGTTCGGCATCTCGTGGCAGATCGTCCCAAGGCGATTCATGGAGCTTATTCGCGACAGGAATCCCTGTAAGGTGAAGGCGGTGATGGATGCCATGATGACGATGGTGAAGCTCGACGTGGCGGCCCTTGAGAGAGCCTTCAATGAAGCGCAGCAGTGTGATACGCCAACACCTTGAGCGCCTTCAGAAGCTGCCCAACAGCAGCATGTAGCGGGCGGGGCAGTGTGCTGCCGCCGGCCGCTTGGCGTTGGGTTACGCTGGCTGGGCTACATCCTTCCTTAGGATGCGGTCATCCCCACCGATCCAGGACTCGACCAGCGCAACTCGTCAATCATCATCTCTCTTTCGAGCGGAAGTGCGGGGTAGCGATCGGAGGTGCGGACCTTGCTGGCAAGCGTGGTTTCGGCGGGAGTCATGGGGGTGGAGGGGTTCCTGGTCACCGTGGACGCCGCCTAGGTGGTTGGCGAACTGTCGTTGACCAGTGAAGTGCGGCCCGTTCCCGGCGTTCTGCCCATGGCCCTTGCGCCCCCTGAACCACCCAATTGCCGCACGACGCACTTCTGGCCGATCTCGACCACTCTCGAGCACAGTGCATCCATTCGCTTCACCCCCTGGAAGAGCGCACTTGATCCTGGACCCCGTGGCCGGCACAATCAGCCGATGCGTCAGGGGAAAAAGGGTAGAACATGTCAGTTAAGGTCCGCATTCTGCCAGTCGTTGGGTGCCGCAGCGGGCAGTTCCGTTCGAACCCCCAATTGAAGCGGAGGCCAAAATGACCCCTCTCTTCCAGAAGCTGAACCTCGGTACTGTGAAGGTCATCCACGTGCTGGGTGCGCCCGAATCCTTTGAAGCGGAGCTCGCTGCTCTCATCGACGTGCAGGTTTTGCCAACGGCGGAGGGTGAGATCCGCTTTGGGATGGCCTTCGTCAAGACGCTGGCCGAGGTCGAACAAGCTTCGCAGAGCCTGACCCCAAACGCCGTCGAAGACGCCGTGCTCTGGCTGGTTTATCCGAAGGGCAGTTCCAAGAAGTACAGGTGCGAGTTCAATCGTGACACTGGTTGGTCGGCGTTGGGGCAGGCAGGTTTCGAACCCGTGCGGCAGGTGGCCGTCGACGAGGACTGGTCCGCCCTCCGTTTCCGACGTGTGGCGCATATCAAGGTCATGAAGCGCAAACCCGACGGAGCAATCTCACAGGCGGGCCGCAAGAAGGCACAGCAGCAGAGAGGGACAGTACACGGCGAGGGTGACGCTGGCGGGTGAGGCGTCGGAAAGGGGGGAAATGGACCATGCGATCAAGGCTGTTGGTTGGCAGCCGACGGCATTGCAGCCTTGAGGTCACAATCCGTCCTGCGACTCCAGGCGGAGGATTTCATCTTCCGACTGACTGATTCGGAACTGCTGGGTTTGAGATCACAATCTGTGATCTCAAACAGCCGAGGCGGCCGGCGCTACCAGCCGTTAGCCTTCACCGAGCAAGGCGTCGCCATGCCTTCCAGCGTGCTGCGCAGCGAGACGGCAGTCCAGGTGAACGTGCAGATCATGCGTGCCTTCGTCCGCCTCCGGGAGTTGGCCTTCACCCACGGCCGGCTGGCCCAAGAGCTGGAAAGACTGCGGGGCCGAGTGGACGTCCTTGGACCTGCGAGCCTTATGCGGAAACACCATTACGCTTCCGAATTCGTCAGCAGAAGCTCAGCGTACCCCGACCACAACGGCCTTGACAGGCCCAACCTGCCGACTCCATTATGCGTACAACTGGTCCGGTTTGAAGAGTTAGGTGGAAACTGGATTAAGAGTAGTTAGGTGGCTCCAAATGCCTCGTGCATCGCAACCGCTTGTTGAGCCTGGCGTGATCGTGCGCCATTGCACCGAGACCGAGGCAGCCGAACTGATGGCTGCTTGGCTCGTAGCATTTGGTGCAAACCGTCATGGCGTAAACGCCAAGGCTTTTCTTTGGCACATTTTTAGCGCAGGTCGATATCCAAGCGCTGAGGGCGACGAGGCACTCACCCAATACCAGCAGCAACTTGCTGCTGAGTACATGGTCCTCTCGAATGATGGGAGGACAGCGTTTGCCACGGATATGCTTCCGAGCAAAGCTTCATTCTTTGATTACTACGTGTTTCCTCTAAATCTCGCTTGGACCATGGCCTTCACTCACGAGGCTGGGTGGTTCGGTCCGTACTTTGCGAAGCACGCGAACTTCAAACAGCTAAACAATGCCAATCTCGCCCAGCTCAAGAAGAGGCAAGAGGCTGATGCAGCTAGGGCCAAGGGGTGGAATTGAATCCGCCACTGAGCCGGTAGCTCAAGCCGACTCGCGTCGGCAGGCCGCCGCTTGCGGCTCTTCTTCAACGTCAGAGGCAGGTATGATGCAGCAGATCGTCATCTGCGCATGCTTCATCGCGGGATTGCTTGCGTGTGCCAGTCATACAGGGGAGGACGAGGAAGAGTCGCCAACGGTGACCTTCACCGAGGAGCAACGAGTGCTTGCGGATCAGATCCTCAGCGTTTGCTGGTTCCACAAGCTCTGGCCGCTGAAGCTGCTGAAGGCGCAAGAACCCTTGGGCCTTCACCGAGCATGGCGTCGCCGTGCTTTCCAGCGTCCTGCGAAACCCGGGGGGCTAAGGCCGATTGAGGTCACAATCTGTGACCTCAAGTTGTGGGGCCGGGGGCCATCCTGCATGGCCCAAAACCCCGACATTGTGCCGTGCCACTCAACTGGCTGGATGGCGGCCAGGTGGGGCGCTAGGGCGCCGGCCTAACAGCCAAATAATCAGGCAGCGGGTAGTCGGGTGTGATCCTCTGCTGGCCATCCTGCCCGACCAACGGAGTCACCGTTGCCGAGGGCCAGTGAAGGGTGGCCGCATCCCATGTCGCTCCTTTGTGCAACTCGACTTGGCCGAGTTCCGTCAGCGGTTGGCCGAAGGCGTAGAACCTTAGGGTTGCAAACGAGGTTCCGAACTCGTGCTCATTGAAGTAGTGCACTCCCACCCTGTATGTGAGGCAGGTCCAGGGTGAGGGTCGACCTTGATGTTTAGCGGCATTGAACGCTTCTCCATGCGGGCCTAAGATGGACTCTGTCACGCTTTGTCCACGGCAAGCCCGAAGTTGCGCGGGGACGGGTGGGCGAGATCGCTGACTCGTGAGACAACGCAATAATGGAGTGGGACATGGTCAGGAAGCTCAAGCCTCTTCAAGTCGCTGGTCGGCGGGCCGGAACCTCGGGCAGCTGTGTAGGACGCCATTTGTCCCACCCCATGGCGTAGAGTCGCTTTCGTACGGGGAGGGGTTGCCGCTTCATTGAGGGCTTGCCTCCCCTGATGTCCGCTATCCCAAGGAGGGCGCCATGAAGTACTCGAACGTCGACTCGGCCTACATTCGAAAACGCATCTCCGAGACGAATTGGGAGGATCGGAGGGTCATCGACGACCTGATTCGGTTGAGAGAGGGAATTCTAAATCCTCCCACCACCGCGAGCAGCGCCCGAAGCTGGTGCCCCCTGCGTGACCGCTTGCACGATGAGTGGCTCATCTTGCTTCGTGAGTGCGGGGAGAAGTACTACCAGAAGGAAATGGAGAGGCAAAGGAAGCAGGCGATTCGCGAAGCTACAGAAAGGGAGGAGTGGAAAGCGAAGCAACTGGAAGAGGAGCGCAGGCAGCGTGAGGAGTTGGCAGACTGGCTGCGTGCCGGGGGCAAGGGGCCTGGAAATGCATCGAGTTTAGGTTGAATGCCAGGACTGAATGTATTGGCCGAGCTGGCTCACGCCAGGCGGCAGGCTGAAAGCAGCGGACGATGGGCAGCCATCAACTCCCCAGATGGGGAGCACCATGGCATCGTACCTGTTCTCCTTCCCCAGCGCCGCGATGGTCGTGCCAGATGTCGAATGGGACGCGGTGGTTCGCAACTCACACGCCGTGATCGAAGAGGCGAAGGCTGCCAGCGTATACGTTTTCGCCGGCGGCATCCACCAGCACGCGCCGCTCGCTCGCGTCTCGGCTGATGGCACGGTTGTTGAGGGCGGCTACCCGTGGGCACCCTCGCTAAACGGCGGCTTCACTGTGCTTGAATTGCCCTCGCGCAACGAGGCTGTTGCGTGGGCGGTGCGAATCGCGCGGGCCTGCCGGTGTGACCAGGAGCTACGCATCTTCGACTTCGACCCGTTGTCCATTTGAGGTCGCAATTTGCGACCTCAAATGGCGCCGGTAGGGGATAGCTGCCATTGGCCTTCACCGAGCACGGCGCCATCATGATGGCAACCGTTCTCAACACGCCGGCGGCCATGGCCGACGGGCATCGGTAAGGGTGACCGGCTGCCCAGGCGAGCCAACGTTCGCCTGCATCGCATCCCGCCTCAAGACGCGCCCACATAGGGGTACCCGCGGCCCATCCGAGGCTTGTCTCGCTGGCGCTCACCAGCCTCAGACGGGCCCGCCCCCCGCAAGACGTCGCACCTTCGGTGCTTCGTCTTGGCACCCCCCATTTGGACCTGTGGCCCAAATGGGGGGTATCTCTCTCCGATGCGCAACTTGACCACTTTCGGAGGCAGCTACCCCCCGAACCTGTTTGGGGGGTGGCCTCGGGCTAGCGGCCCGAGGCCGGGGGGCGGGCCCGTGCGGTCGAGCGAGGCTTCAGCCGAGTCGAGCGCCGCATGGGCCGCGGCCACCCCCACCGCACCAGAATTCATCATCCGTTCACTTTTCTTCTCCGTTTCGCCCCGAAGTGCCGATACAGGGTGCGGAGGTGGAACGTGGCCGACGACACAACCAGGGACATGCCGCAGCGAATTGCGACCTCAATCTACGTGGTGCGTGGGCAGCGGGTGATGCTGGATGAGGATTTGGCGGGGCTCTACGGGGTGCCGACGAGGGCCCTGAACCAGGCGGTCAGGCGAAACATGGCCAGGTTCCCTGAGGACTTCGTGTTCCGACTGACTGAGATCGAAGTGCGCCACTTGAAGTCACAAACTGTGACTTCAAGTTGGGGCGGTAGGCGAAAGCTGCCATTGGCCTTCACCGAGCAAGGCGTCGCCATGCTTTCCAGCGTGCTGCGTAGCGAGACGGCGGCCCAAGTCAACGTGCAGATCATGCGGGCCTTTGTTCGCCTAAGAGAGATGGCTATCACACAGACCCGGCTGGCCCAGGAGCTGGAAAAGCTGCGGGGCCGAGTGGACGTCCACGACGCTTCCATCAATGCCGTGATGGAGGTCATCGGAAATCTGCTGGGGAAACCGGACAGAAGTCGGAAGCGAATCGGATTCAAGTTGGAAGAGAGCAAGCCCGGGCAGAAAGCCTGAGTTGGGAGGTGCAAGCCATGTTTGCCAAAGTTATCTCGGCCGGGGTTATGGGGGTGGATGGGTTTCTGGTCACCGTGGAGTGTGACACGGGCCCGGGCCTGAACTCGTTTGAAGTGGTGGGGCTGGCTGAGGCAGCGGTGCGGGAGAGCCGGGTGAGGGTGCGCAGTGCGCTGATCAACAGCGGCGTGGATTTTCCCAGCCGGCGAATTGTGATCAATCTGGCCCCGGCGGATGTGCCCAAGCGGGGGACGATCTATGACCTGCCGTTGGCCGTGGCCCTGCTGGTGTCCGAAGGAAGCATCGCCCCCGAGGCCGTCGAGTCGGCGTTGATCGTGGGCGAACTCTCTTTGACAGGCGAACTTCGGCCCGTGGCCGGCCTGCTGCCCATGAGGCTGG
>CAYTWV010000104.1:0-11108 GCA_964442235.1 uncultured Myxococcales bacterium
GCAGCCGAGTCGAGGCATGGGCCGCGGTCGCCCTTTGCGGAGCGCGTCGGAGAGAGGAGGGCTTCAGGGTGGGTTGAACTGAGGGGTGGAACCTATTTCATGGCCTGTTCCAAAGCCACGGCAACGGCCACCGACGCACCGACCATGGGGTTATTACCCATACCGATCAGTCCCATCATTTCCACGTGTGCGGGAACCGACGAAGACCCGGCGAACTGAGCGTCGGAGTGCATGCGCCCCATGGTGTCCGTCATGCCATACGAGGCAGGGCCGGCCGCCATATTGTCCGGGTGCAACGTGCGTCCCGTGCCCCCGCCCGACGCTACGGAGAAGAACTTCTTCCCGTCGAGCAGGCGTTCCTTCTTGTAAACGCCCATGACCGGATGCTGGAACCGGGTCGGATTGGTTGAATTGCCCGTGATGGCGACATCCACCTGCTCATGGTGCATGATGGCCACGCCTTCACGCACATCGTCGGCACCGTAACACTTCACGGCGGCACGTTCGCCATTGGAATAGGCCTTCTCCTTCACCACCGTCAGCTTGCCCGAGCCATAGTCGAATTCGGTCTGAACATGGGTGAAGCCATTGATGCGGGAGATAATCTGGGCCGCATCCTTGCCAAGCCCATTCAAAATCACCCGCAGCGGCTTGGTGCGAGCTTTGTTGGCCGAGCGAGCAAGCCCGATGGCACCTTCCGCAGCGGCGAAGGACTCGTGACCCGCACAAAAGGCGAAACACGCCGTATCTTCCCGCAGCAGCATCGAGGCCAGATTGCCGTGACCAATACCCACCTTACGGTCGTCGGCCACGGACCCGGGAATGCAGAAGGCCTGGAGACCTTCACCAAGAGTCTCGGCAATCAAGGTCGCCGATTTCTGGGCCTTCTTGATGGCTGCGGCAGCACCGATAAGATAGGCCCAACCGGCATTCTCAAAGGAGATGGGCTGGATGCCCTTCACGATCTTTCGGACATCCACACCTTTCTCCAGGCAGATCTTCTCGGCGTCTTCAAGGGAAGCAATGCCGTACCCGGCCAGAAACGGCGTGATCTGAGCTATTCTTCTTTCATATCCTTCAAACAAAGCCATGGGTCGCTCCTTATTCTTTACGGGGATTAATGGTTTTAACAGCTTCATTAAAGCGACCATATGTGCCTGTCGCCTTAACCAGAGCACTCTGAGCATCCATGCCCTTCGCTATATTATCCATCATCAGACCCAATTGAACAAACTTATATCCGATAATTTCCCCATCGGCATCCAGGGCGATTTCCGTCACGTACCCTTCGGCCATCTCCAGATATCGAGCACCCTTAACACTGGTGCCGTACATGGTAGCCGTAACACTTCGCAGGCCCTTGCCCAGGTCTTCAAGACCCGCACCAATGGGCAGTCCGCCATCCGAAAACGCCGTCTGGGTGCGGCCATACACAATCTGCAAAAAGAGTTCCCGCATGGCCACGTTGATGGCGTCGCAAACCAGGTCGGTATTCATGGCTTCCAGGATCGTTTTGCCCGGAAGGATTTCGGCGGCCATTGCGGCCGAGTGGGTCATTCCGCTGCAGCCAATGGTCTCGACCAGCGCCTCTTCGATAATGCCGTTTTTGACATTAAGGGTCAGTTTGCAGGCTCCCTGCTGGGGCGCACACCAGCCCACGCCGTGGGTCAGACCGGAGATGTCCTTGACCTCTTTGGCCTGGGTCCACTTGCCCTCCTGTGGAATCGGTGCGGGGCCGTTTTTTGGCCCTTTGGCAACCACACACATCTGTTCGATTTCATGGGTCAACATCTTTTCACTTCCTCCGTCCAAAAAGAGCCACGTTCGTCAGGCAACACCCCTCTTCAACCCGGTTTCCCGGGAAACGCGGCAGATCATGCCCCGCGTGGGTCACAAGATCAAGGATTTGGGGTGGCGCTTAACCGAAGCCATCACGGGGAGGGGAGTCCACATCGATCAAGGTTGTTAACACGAAACACCTTGTCGCGCACACGATGCACCGAATCAGCTCACAGGAGCCTGCGCCCGCGCCTCTTCGAGTCAAGGGCACCGGTGGTCCAAGCAACCCATTGACTACACCCGAATCGAAGTGCAAAGTGCCGCAAAAGACCTCACATGCGAAGAACAGCTTGGGGAGTGGAGGGGCCGATGCGACGGGTATTGAGTGGGTTTGCGGCGCTCTTGGTCGGGTTCGTGTTGCAGATTTCCGCGGCCAGTGCCCAAGACGCCGATTCGTATGGGGAGTTGTGGGTTGGCGGCCCGTTCACGGGGTTCACGGTCTCCTTGGATGCGCGCCCCATCCTGGGTCTGGCCGCCTCGGTCAATATGGACTCTGCGGGCATCCTTAGTGGTTCGCCGTTCAAGGCGGTATTCATGGACCTGCGCCTTTCGGCAGGACTGGGTATCCCGGGGCTGCTTTGGGGCGGGCTGATCGGGGGTGCCTATTACCTTGGGGCCGACGCACCCTCTCCGGCTGAAGAGAACCCAGACCCCAAGCCCATCTCGGATCCTGGCCTGGAATGGGGCTTCTTCTTTAATGCCGGGTTCGACATGGGCGACAACGATTGGTTCGGCCTGACGGTGGAGCAGGTCTTCCTGGACGCCAACACCGAGACCTCTTGCACTGGGTTTATGGGCCCCTGGGGCGTCCGCATGACGTTCAGGTACGGCGAGCAACTGGTGATGTGGAACCTGGCTCTCAGCGTGAACGTCCTGGGAATCATGTACTTGGATTAGGTATGGGTCAGGGTCGTTCAGGCGATACGCCGTTTCTGCCAGCGCCTATTGGCGGCCACCGGTGAGTGTGTACGTAGAGGCATCATCCCATCCACGAACCATCACAAAGACCTCGGCGCCGCTGTTCAACGTCAATTCACACGATTCCTCACTTCCCGTGCGGAAGGGACGGCAATCATACTGGTCCTCTGTGGGGGCCGAGCCGACACGGACATACAAGTCGGCATCGCCGGTTCCCTCAAGGGTAAACACATAGGCGCCGACAGGCAGCATGGGGGTTTGGAAATGCTGCTCCTGGTCTTTGGCCACGTCGCCCGCTTCGGTCAAGCCGGCCCACTGGTCCGTGGGATCCACGACGGGACCCTCGGGGTCGTAACCGGGGTGATACACGTTGTCCTGCTCGCCCGTGACCAGAACCACCTGATGTGAGTCGATTCGAGCGAACATCTGTTCGTAGGTCTCGGTGGCCTCAAAGGCCAGCAAACCGTTGATCAAAGCCGACGAGGCCTCGGAATCCGAAGCAAAATAGGCGGGCATGGCGTTGACCACGAAGTCCAGATAGAGAGTTCCCTTAGGATCGTCGGGGTTCAGGGGCGCTCGGGTCTCTGCCAGCGAACCGTCCACGTAGGCAAAGGTATCGCAGCCGTTCATGAAAACGATGACGTACTGGCCGGCGGTCCACTTGCCCTTCTTGGCCAGCGCCCGGACATTCTGCCCCAGACCCGCATGGCCGTTGTAGGCGATGAGATCGGCCTTGGTCGAGAGGTCCTCGTAGCGGTCATAGAAGGCAGCGCTGGCGCTGGCAATATTGTCCACAAGCAGCACGTTGACCTGTACGGTCTGACCCCCGTCCAAGGTGGCCCGAAATTCAATATCGGTAGCCGCAGCGTTGTCCCCAGGCTTGGTGGGAAGGGTTTCCGGGGTCGTCTGCAACGAATCGTTGCGCAGGCGATATTTGGTTGCGGCGACAAACTCATTGTAGGCAGCAATTCCGGCATCGGCAGACGTCTTGGCCCCATCTTCGTATTTGCCGAAAACGGCGACAACTCGCAGGGCGTTGTCTTCCCAGACTTTGTGGTATTCGGGGTACTTGCCGGTGGTGTTGACGTCGCTGACGGTGACCGTGACATCGACCTTCACGACGTCGGCGTCGGCAGGTTTGCAGCCGCTTCTCTGCGGGCGATAGTAGTACCACATGCTGCCTGCGTCGACGTCATGGGCGCCGGATTCCACACAGGTCTTGGCGTATTTGGTGGTGAACTCCTGCTGCCCCGCAGAGCTTACGTTCAGGGGCAGTGTCAGCTTGTAGGTGGTGGGCAGATTTGTTTTATAGCCCCAGGCCACCGGCATCTTGGCGTGGTAGCTGATGGTGGTCAGCGAGCCCGGGCCGGGGGTCGTGGTCACGTTGGAGAGTTCCAGACGGTCCAAGCGGCCCACGGAATTGTCGAAGTTCAGGTGGCCGATGGTGTACAGAAGTTGGTCCTGGACCACTCGGTTCTTGTCCCAAGCCCAATCGGTAACCAGGGTGCCATCGAATTCGAAGTCCAGCACCGTGGCCAGCAAACTGCCGTCGGTTTTGCCTCCAAAGCCCTTGACCAGCGAGCCGGGGTCCAGTTCAAACGTCTCGTCGGCTGTCTCGTCCTGGCATCCGCCAACCGACATGGCCACGAACGACAAACCAACAAACATCGTCACAAAACCAAGAGCCCGTCGCATGGGACCTCCTTCGTCAAATGGGTCGACAACGCTATCCCGCCACAGTCAATAAGTCAAAGACCTTATGAGATCAGGGAGTTCCGTGCCGAGAACAGAGGGACGGAGGGCGAGAACAGAGGGACGGAGGGCGCCAGAAGTCGAGGGGACGAGAACAGAGGGACGGAGGGCGCAGCACAGAGGGACGGGGGAGGGGATGCTGGGGACGGAGGGCGGAACAGAGGGACGGAGGGCGGATCAGAGGGACGGAGGCGGATCAGAGGGACGGAGGCTGAACCGCCGTCCGTCCTACTGCAGCGGAATCCAGATTTCGGTGCGAAGGTCCTGTGGCGGCGTGCTGTCGGGGCTGTTCAGGTACACTTCAAAAGAGGGCTCATCCCGGAGTTGCTTTCCACTGGTGGGAAGCCAGGCACCAAAGATCTCACGATAGGTGGACCGAAACTGTTCATAGGGGCCTGCGTGCAAAAAGACAGCGTAGGAGCCGCCGGGCAGGTTCTTCAGGCCCACTTCACCTTCGCCCTTGGCTCCACCGGTGACGGTCAAACACGCATCGTAGCGGAATCGGTCCTCTTGAGTGACATCAGGGTCATCATGGGAGACACCGATGAACCGGGTTTGCGGCCCGATGAGGCCTTTGGGCCCTGCAAAGCGGCACAAGGTTTCGAACGCCTCTCCGGCGGACTGGTAGTAGGGTCCCGTCTTTCGAACAAAAAGCACGGGAATGGGTTCGGTTTTTCGGAATTCGGGTTTCAACATATTCTCCTCCGATGTTTCTGTAAGGCCAAGCGGCCGTGTCCCCTTGACTGCGACGGGGGTTTTGCCCTTTCGGTACTCGCTCGGGCTGACCCCGAAGTGCGCCAAAAAGGCACGCCCGAAGGCCGAGGACGTCTCGTACCCGGCCCCCAACGCAATGTCGGTAACCGAGTGATCCAGGTGAACAAGCCACAGCGCAGAACGCTCCAAGCGCAGCCTTCGCACATACTCCGCCAGCGGTTCACCGGTAAACGCCACGAAGATGCGATGGAAGTGACAGGGTGAAAAACAGGCAATCTGGGCCAACTCCTGCAGGTTCATTGGCTGATCCAGATTACGCTCGATGTGAAAGATCACCCGGTTCACTCGCTCTCGGTACTCTCTGACTGTGGTTTCCTTGGTCGGCATCTTGTCACCTCGAGTGGATTTGTACCCCGTTTGTGTCCCGTGCCGCTATCCCGTACTTGCGAATTTCGCCTCCCCCTTCCGCCTTCCTCCTTCCGCCTTCCTCCTTCCTCCTTCCGCCTTGCGCCTTCCTCCTTCCTCCCCCTGCCTTCCCCAGCCTTTCCATTGCAAAGCATCCCGATTAGTGCTTGGATGCGCCCCCAGTTCCCGGGGGAGTCTATTTCAGGGCCCCGCCGGAACCGAAGACGGAGCCTTCGCCATGAAGTTCCAGGACCAAACACGCACGGGTGGCACGGCCACGGCCACGCAGAAAGGCGAGAAGCCCGGAAGATTGGTCTACGCCGTAGCCTGGTCCTACACGACCCTTTCCATGCTTACCGGCTTCTTCCTGCCCGTCTTCTTCCGAGACGAGCTTGGGTTTGGTGGCGTCGAGATCGGGTTCCTGTTCGCCATGCAATCGGTCACCATCATGATCGCCTCGGCCCCGTCGGGGCTGGGTAACGACTGGATCACCAGCCGCTTCCTTATCGTCGCCGGCCTGGCGGCCCAGGCCCTGGGTCTGGCACTGATGGGAACGGTAACCGGTTTTGGGTCCTATGTGCCTGTCTTCTTCCTCTGGTCGCTGGGCGGAGGCTTGTTCAAGGTCAGTCTGGATGTCCAGTTGCTTAAAACCGCATCGGGCGACCACCGAATCAAGGGGGTGTACCTCTATCAGCTCAGCCGGTACGTGGGCGGCGCTTTGGGGTCGTTGGGCTCCGGGTTCCTGCTTAGCCAGTTGGAATTCTCCACGGCCATGATCTGGGTGGCTGTGGCCTACTTGCTGCTGGCAGGCCTGGCGCTGCAATTGCCCTCTACAAAAGTAACCCCCAGCAAACTCAGCCTTTACAAAGGCGAACTCCGACGCCCCAAGGTCATCCTGATGGGGATCTGGCTGGTGCTGTTTGCCACCCACTGGGGTGCCGAGATGACCAGCTACGGCCTCTATCTTCAGCAGGACCGAGGACTTGGCTGGGTGGGCATGGGCGCCTACATTGCCGCCGAAATGTCCGCCATCATCATCATGCTTGCCTGGCTGCTGCGGCGCCCGAATCAGGAACCTAACATCAGGGCTTTGGCCACTTGGGGCCTGGTATTCTCGGCCCTGGGGCAAATTTGCATGGTTTTTGGACCCCTGTGGATGTCCGTGCTCTTCCGGATGTTGCACGGGGCTGGGGACGGGGCCATCTTCCTGGTCTTCTACCTTGGGGTGCCCCGTTTGTTCGCCCTGGAACGGCTGGGCGGCCATGCCGGCATCGTGCACTTCATGTCCATGGCAGGCGCCATTCTGGGCAGCCTGGTCTACGGCCCGATGGGCGAACGTTTTGGGTACGATGTCCCTATGTGGGTCAGTGGATTGGTGACCGCACTGCTGGCCGTCGTCATTGTCATTCAACGGCTGGCAAGACCCAAACCCTGACCCATCCCGTCCCACCTCCTCCGTCCCTCAATATCCATCCTCCTTCCCCCTTCATCCTTCCTCCTTCATCCCTCCTCCTTCTTTCCCAGCTTGACCTGCACACCGCTCAAGAGAGACAATCGCCGCATCTAGACAGGCCATCGAAGACGGAGATCGGCATGGACGACGTCGGACGCAACGACCCGTGTCCCTGTGGAAGCGGGAAAAAGTACAAAAAATGCTGCCTGGAGACTCACCGGCAGGCCATGCTTAGGGAACGCCAGGAATCCCTCGCTCCCAACGACCTGCAGCCAGAGCCTCTGACGGCAGAATCCCAGGAGTGGACCGATGAACGGCCCGAAGATTCCGAGGAACTCGAACTGACGCCGGAAGCCAAGGCGTTCTGGGATGCGGCGTACCCCCGAATCCTGGAGGCAGGCACGTTCCAGGAACAGGTCTCCGCCTGCATCCGCGCCGTTGACGAAGCCCCCTCCTTTCGGGCCGACGATGGCACCGAGTTCCTGAATATTCTCATCCCCGGGGTGGAAGACGCGTCGACCGCCACGCCGGTCTTGGAACTGCTGGACGCCTGGCGTCTGCGGTTTCCCGAAGCCTATCTGGCCTGTGAACCCGATCTGGCCTTACTGCGCACCGAGTTGGCCTTTCGGTTCCAGGTCGGGGATCTCTGCCAGGCCGTGCTGGATGCTGCGGTAATGGGGATTGAAGCTCCCCAGGAGTTCGAGGCGGGGGTTCTTGAAGTCCTGGCCTGGCGAGGAGAGACAAACCTGCTGATTCAAGGCATTTTGGCAGCATGGCCGGCCTATTTGGAGCAGTCTGAAGAGCTGGGCGACGAGTTGTTGCTCTACTTCGCCTACTTCAGCATCCGCATGTTGCTGGTTGCAGAACAACAGGGAATCGCGCAGGTGGGCCAGCACGAACAACTCCTGCGCCAGATGGCCCTTACCATGGCTCCCGCCGAAGAGGTGGACGCTTTCCTTCTGAATCAGCGTCAGATCACGGGCCCGACGGCCCCCGGAACGGTCATTCCCGTTGCCGCAGCAGTCCAGCGATCTGCACAACTGGATCCTGCGGTTTTGGAACATCTTCGTTTTGCGTGTAACCAGTTACGGACTCTGTATGAATGGCCTGAGACACGTATCGAATTGGCCAGAATAGCCTGGGTGGGCGTGCTTCGGCAGGTGTGGCGCTCAAGCGTTCGTTTGCAAGAGGGCGTGCCCCTTTGGCGCAAACTGACCCCGACGGCCAAGTCCATGGGTCGGTGGAGAGAACAATGGGTTTCCGGCCCCGGCCCCAAGTTCTATCGAGTCGCCGCCTGGATGGCGTCGCTTCCCATCTGGATTGATCTTGTTTTGGCAGATGCCCCCGTGCCACGCCAGGTTGCGAAGGGGTGGGCGGGCCTGGTCCATTCGCTGGCCCGACCCATGAAGCTCTTTTTGGCTCATCGAGGTGACGACTCTCGACAATCATTAGAGGGCCTGGAAAAGCTGCGCCATTGGGCCGAAAGCCGGACCGAACCCTCAACACAGAGCCTGGCCTTTTTGTCGGATGAGCAAGTTCAGCAACTGGTTCAGGCAGGCACCCGGGTCCCAGAGTCCCTTTGGCGCACCTTGGTACAACGGGGTCCAGAGGTCCTGCCTTCTCTTCACGACCTCATGCGGCACGTAGCCCTGGAAGATGCCGTCCCAACCGCTGGTCCGGAACTGGCCCTGTACCAATCCGGCATCCATGCTGCCTTCATCTGCGCCGCCATAGGAGACCCCTCCTCCGTCCCTCACATTCTGGACCTGGCAGCGACCTCGGCCAGCAATGACGAGGGGCTGCAACTGGGTCTGACTTGGTTTCCCCTCGCCTTTGGACCCCTTGCAGTGGACCGCTTTCTGGAGTTCGTCAAAGATGGCCATGCCGCTGCCAACTGCCGTTGTGATGTGGCCAAAGGGGTTGTCTGGCTTGCGGGCCAATTCCCCGAATTGCGAGAGACGGTGGCCACCGCACTTGTCGAGGTCATGGACCAGCTCTCCGATACCTATCTGACATCCCTGATGATCCACCCCCTGCTAACCACAGGGGATGTGCGTGCCGTCAAGTCTGTAGAGAAAGCCTATGAGCGTGACCAGGTGGATCAGTACTTCTTTGGCGATTTTGGTGCGGCCCGATCCCGGCATTCGCAAAGTGACTGGTTTCTGTCTGACCCGCCCGAATTCCTGACCGCGGAGCAGTACTTTTTAGAACTCTCACCCCCGCCTGCGGCTTCCAAAAGCACAAAGGGCTCACAACCAAAGTCCAAATCGGCCGGGAAGGCGAAAAAGTCCAGGAAGTGAAGGCCCCATCTCTTATGCACATTTCGCTTGTCATAACCGGCAGATCCGTGGAACGTGGGGCGACTTTTGGGAGGCCAGAACCGATGCAATGTAGATTTGAGACGAAACCCAAGTCAGACTGGATTTGCCGCAATCGCACAGCCCTTTGGCTGACCTCGTTTTTGCTGATTGCCGCAGGCTGCGGGGGCGGCAACGGTGGGGGAAGCGAAAAAGACACGGCTGTCCAGGAAGACGTGGCCGACAAACCCGATTCCGGTAAGGATGCCCAAGAGGACCTCGCTTCCTCGGAATGCACCTTGGAAGGCACCTACACCGTGACGTCTACCGAGATCCTGTCCGGCACATGCGATATCCAAATCGGCGACGATTCTTTTGCGATTCGTCAGATCGCCACCGGCTATATTGTCGATTTCGACGGGACCGACTGGGAAGAGCCCGTCGGCTCTGAGGCTGCCTGCACCTTGAGTTCCGACGGCCCCGGCAATTGGTTCTGGAATGGGGCGTCTCGAACTCGCTCGCTGGCCATTTCGGTGGTGGGTGACACCCTGACGGCCGAAATCACGGACAAACTGCAGGGCCCTTCAACCTCGGGCGAGAATTGTGACGCGACCCTGAAGCTGGTGGCCCTTCGATCCGGACCGCCTCCAACGGGTGCTGCCATCGGTGCGGACGCCTGCGGAGGTCTAGGCTGCAGTGGTTACCGCTGCGTATTCGGGGGTAAATTCGGGTGTGAAACCGGTTTGTGTCTTTTTAACACTGACAACTTTGACTCGTACTGCACGGGTCCATGTGCCGTGGACACGGACTGCCCTCAGGACTTCGTCTGCCTTATGGCCGATGAAGGGTGGGATGGCGCCCCCGAGGGGCTCTATTGCGCCAAGTGGCGGGCGGTTTGTGGCAATGATGTCCTGGAGGAAGGCGAGCTTTGTGATGACGGCAACAATAAGGACGGCGACGGCTGTTCTGCCGACTGCAAATCCAACGAATCCTGCGGCAACGGGATTCTGGAAAACGACGAGTTTTGCGAACCCTCCCAACCCCAAGAGTGGCTTCCCTGCTCCGACAAGTGCCAATTTACCCCACCCGAAGGCGTAAAGACTCCACTTCCCATTGAATCCGAAGCGGTGTTGGCGGCCAGCACGGGACCTGGTTCGTTTGTGGTCGCGGCGCTGCCGACGTTCTACGCGTTCGAGGATGGGTTGGTCAGGTTTGCTCGCACCACGGACTCTGGCGCGACCTGGACCAACAGCACCATGCCGACGGGCCAATTCGCCTACGGACGTCCCGTGTCCTTGGTCTCGGCGGGGTCCAAACTTGCGCTGGGCATGAGCAATGGTTCGGCAGCATTTTACCTTTCGGAAAGCCAGAATGGCGGGGCCTCCTGGACCGCTGCCACGCAGCACGAAATCCCCGGGACCGCAGTCTCAACGGACATGGCATCGGATCGCCTGGAACTAGCCCTGCTGGACGATGGGACCTTGCTGGCCGTTGTCGGAAAGGAAGATGGCCTGGTGGTAGCACGCCGGGCGCCGGGTGGTACCCAGTGGACCTCGGTGGCCTCGGTGCAGATGTGCGGGCCCCATGGATGGGATAATGGTCAGCTCAACTGGGATCCCTTCCGCTTTGAAAGTTACAGTGGTGGCGGCGTTCAGGTCTCGGTAAAAGGCACCGCCGTAACGGTCCTGGTGGCCGGAACGTGTTACGATGCCACTAATAACGTTTATCAG
>CAYTWV010000105.1:0-4588 GCA_964442235.1 uncultured Myxococcales bacterium
TGGGGTCCATACCCTCCGGTGCCCACGGCCCACACCACCTGTTCGTCGTATGCCCAGACTCCGGACAGATAGCCTGTGTCCGCAATGTGGTCAAAGGTCCAGGTATCGCCGTCCCAATGCCCCACCAGCCCCTGATTGTTCTGCATGTCCGCACCCACGGCCCAGACATCGTCGGGGCTGACGGCACAAGCGGCCGCCAACTGCGCCGGCCCGCTCATCTCTACCTGCTGCCAAACCTGCCCATCCCAATGCATGGACTGTGAAAAACTCTGGATTCCAGCCTGTTGGAACCCACCCACGGCCCAAACGTCGTCCCCACTGGTGCCCGTCAAAGCGGCCATTTCAAAGGGTGTGGCACCACTTTGAAAACCGGTCCAGTTTTGTCCATCCCAGTGAAAGAGTTGACCGCCATTGCCCGCCACCCAGATGTCATTACCACCCAACCCAGTCATGGCATTGAGTCCCAGGGAGGGGACGCCGGGAAGCACGTACGTCTGCACGGTTCCGTCCTTCCAGTGGAAAGCCGAGCCCGAAAAAGTGACGCCCCACACCTGCCCGGCTTCGGGTGAATACAGGTCTCGGACCACGGCTTCACCCAGATCCGATAACTGCGTCAGAGTGTCGCCATCCCAGCGATAAAGCTGGCTTTGAGGTGGGTCCTGGGTGAACTGCGCTGGAGAGTCTGTATAGACCACAAAGATCTCTTGGGCCGAAACCACTTCGAGCGCTGCCAGTTGCGCATCCTGCTTTGCCAGGCCAGCAACGGCCGTCCACTTTTCGTCCTGCCACCGGAACAGCGCTGCCTGATTCTGGTTGGGTTGGGTATCGCTGACTAAATGCGAAAAGTGGCCTCCCAGGAACACAGAACCATCGTTTCCACTCTGCAAGGCCGTGGCGGAAAACCCGTTTCCAGGGGCCTTGACTTCGGTCCAACCTTTGCCATCCCAATGCAGGATATGGGTTACATATTGGGGGCTCCATGGGTCGGAAGTCAGCGCCCCCCAAGCGGTCCACAAGTCGTCTTTGGAGGGCCCCGTCAGCAGAGCCAGATCTCCGGCCCCTTCGATCTGGGATGTGGCCCATGAGGCTCCGTCCCAGACAGACCATTGGCCGCCTTGGCCTGTGGCAAGCATGAACTGAGTGCCAAAGCCGATCATCTTCAAGGCATTAAAGTCGGGGAGCCTTTCGACGGTGCCTTCCACGCCATTTCCGTGCAGAACCGTGCCCCACTCGCCCATGGCCCAGATTTCGCCGGCTTTGGGTACATAAAGTGTGTTCAGTGTATAGGGCGGGATGTGTGGCTCCTGGAAGCACCACCCCAGCAGGTCGCACCAGTGCCCCAAAGGTAGCGGAACACAGGTCAAGTCATCGGCATTCATCCAGCCTGGATCGCAGACACAAAGAGGCTGGCCGGCCACAACCTGACAGGTACCGTGCCCCGAACATTCCACCGTGTCGCACCCCCCGCCCGTGATGTCCTCTTCAACCAACGTGTCTTTTTGCGCAACGTCGGTCAGATACATCCCGTCATCGTCGGCTGTCATGTCGGGCGCAGAAGAGTCGGCCTGGTTGTTTTCACCCACATCGGTCAGCGGAGAGGGTTGCGGATTGGATTCCAGGCAGCCCCAAGCCAGAAACAGCAGGCCCATGGGTGCAAAAACACGAGATTGGACAAGCAGTCGGGACATCGGAACCTCCCCAAGAGTGGTCGGCTGTTTGCAGAACCACATTCGGCGAACTGAGGCGCCTATTGTCCAGAGTTATCTGACGAATTTCAAGTGCCGGCAAAGACCGCACAGAAGTATAAAAAACATGAACAGCAGAACTTTTTCGTATCCCGGTGAAGCCGCCGTTACCTGGCTGCATCCTCCCGAATTGCCGGATGTTTCTTCGCCCGAAATGGGGTCTTCGTCCTGTTCGACGACCTCGGGCTGTTGCGTGACATCACTGCAAACCCCGCAATCCTGGGGGCACTTTTCGCACCCCTCTACGTTCACGCAGATCCCGTCGCCACATGTGGGCCCCGAGGCAGCGCAGTCCTGTGGGCACGCGGCAGCCGTTTCCGTGGGTTCACACGCTCCATTGCCGCAAAAACCAGTGGACACGTCGCTGCACGAAAGGGGATGGTCGGACGACGGATCGGCTGTTCCGGACACCCCGCACGAATAACGCCCCAGGGCGGCTTCCCAACCACAACCCAGAGTTCCGCAGCCTTGTTTCTGGATGGCGCCGAACTCGCACCAGATTCTTACCTGACCGTCGCAACAGCCCACGGGCCCGATGGCATTGCAGGCTCCGCCCGTGCAGTCGGCGGGGCAGAGAATGTTGTCCTCTTGGGCATCACAAACGCCGTTCCCGCACAGGTTCTGGGCGTTGTCGTCCTTGGCGCAGGCCCCCCCACTTTCGCCTTCCAGAGGATGGCAGATGAACCCGCTGGGGCAACCGGTTGTGGCATTGGCCGTGGGACAATCCTGGGTACATCGGTTGGTCCCATCGGTCCATGCGATGCAGAAGAGGCCGGGCCCACAGAGGTTCACGTTGGGGCACTGGTCCCAAAGCTTCGCATTGCAGTCCACGGCACAGGTGGTCCCACTTTCGCCCAGATCACACGTTCCGTTGCCGCATTTGGTGCCGCTGCCCGGAGTGCAAACGCCACCGCCTCCGCTAACCGGAGAACAAACATAGGGCGAGGGGCATGTGCTGGGACCTCCCGGCTGGGGGCACTCCAGGGTACAGAAGTCGCCAAAACTGAACATGGCGCACACGTACTCTTGGTCACAGTCATAGGCCGTAGAGCAGGGCTTCCAGAGGTCGGTGGACGTTTCGCCACAATCCGAGGGGCAGGTCTGCGAGGTTTCCCCACCGGCGCAGGTGCCGTCGGGGCAAGTGCCGAAGTTGATCGCTCCCGGGTCGTGCTGGTCTACCATCGATTTGATCCAGGCCAGTTCCATGTCCACCCGCATGTTCCAGCCGTTCTCTTCACAATAGTAGTCTCCGGCAGAGACCACGCCGGCTACTTCTTCGGTTCCGCCGTTCATAACAAACCCCGGACCGCCCGAATCGCCAATACACGTGTTTTTCACGGGACTGCCGCTGACCAGATTCCAAAATCCCTGCGGCGAGACAGAGTCGACGTTGACTTGGACCTTCAACTTTCCGCCCTTACCGCTGCCACTGCCGCTGGTCGCTCCGTAACCCACGAAAGTGATGGCTGTGCCTTCGGTATTGGCCATGCTGGCGGACCGGAGTTTGGCCGGAGTGATGCCGGAGACACTCTGGTTCAGGACACAAACCGCCACATCGTGGACTGGCTGGCTGACGCCCCCGATGGTTTGGTTGCCATACGACGGGTTCTTGTAACAATTTTTAAGCCCGATGCTTTGAGTGGGGTAGTCGATATTCGGGCCCAGTTTGAAGTAGTCGAAATTGTAGCCCTGGAAGCAGTGGGCCGCTGTCAGCACGAGTTTGGGTGTAATCAAGGTTCCCGTGCAGAGCGCATTGCCGACCAAGGCACCGACGGCTGGATGTCCGCTGTCCGAGGTGCCGCCGATGATGGGTCTAAGGCCGGTTTCCAAGTTGGGCTCTTCCTGTGAACAGGCCAGCGCCAGAATGGAAAGAACAAGGGCTGAACACAAAGGGAAGGTGCGCATGAACTCCTCCAAGAGGCTGGATCGTGGCCGATGCACATGACAGCCTCTGCCACTTTAGCAGGAGCGCGGCCCCAGGTCTATGGAGAGATTGCGTCAAGACCGCTCCGGCGCTACAACGGGTAACCGGCGCCTCAATGCCCTTGGCGAATGGAGAGGGAGACCATGGCAGATACCAGCAAAGTGGCTCAGATCATGGCGTTGCTTCGAAGCATGACCAACGAAACGAACCGGGCTGGAATGGCTCGATATGGCATCAACACCGAGGATGCGTTCGGGATTTCTGTCTACGAATTGAGGCGTATGGCCAAGGATATGGGGACAGACCACCCGTTGGCCCTGGAACTCTGGCGCACCGGAAACCACGAGGCCCGCCTGCTGGCCTGTTTTGTGGATCATCCGAAGTGGGTTACCGAAGAGCAGATCGATTCCTGGGTGAAGGATTTTGACTCTTGGGACATCTGTGACCAGGCCACGACCAGCCTTTTTGACCTGACGCCATTCGCCTGGGGCAAAGTACGGCAGTGGGCCACAAGCCCCGACGAATGGACAAAACGGGCAGCATTCAGCACGCTGGCGGGATTAGCCCACCACGATAAGAGGGCCTCTGACAGCATGTTCGTAGAGACTTTTCCCTTGATTGAGGGGGCCGCATTTGACGCCCGTAACTATGTGAAGAAGGCGGTGAACTGGGCGCTTCGGGACATCGGCAAGCGGAATATGGCGCTACATCCCCTGGCAGTGGCGTGTGCCGAGCGCATCCTGCAAAGGGCCAACACCCTGGCCGGTGGCCCCAAAGGGGGCGATGCGGATACTCGGGCGGCCCGATGGGTTGCTACCGATGCGCTGCGGGAGTTGAAGTCACCGAAGGTACTGGAAAGACTGGCAAAACGTACCAGACCTTGATCGTTTGGCGATTGACTAGGGCTGTTCTTTTGCGG
>CAYTWV010000105.1:4598-11107 GCA_964442235.1 uncultured Myxococcales bacterium
ATGCCGGCCGCCGTCTTGCCAAAACACCTAGCCCCATGGCCGCCACAATCAACAACCACAAGACCGTGGGGCTTGAACCCGTAGCCGAGTTGGCCGCACAGCCGCCCTTGTCCGAATTGCCTATGGGCTCGGCCTCGGGCAAAGCCGAAAGATCCCCTTCGCTGCTGTCTTGCTCGGCATCCACCCCCGTCCCATCGGACGGATTGCTCTTGTCTTGCTGGACCATGTCTTGGGGCGGAATCGGGATATCCTGCAAAGGGCCAAGGTCCGTGGCAACAACGGTATCCTCAGGAATCACTTCGGGCTGAATCTGCTGGTCCGGAAGGGTCGCCTGGTCGTTGTCCGTGTCTAGGTCCTGGGCGTCGTCAGGCGGCTGGGCCACATCGTCCACATCGGGGTCGGGGCCCAAATCGGGGTCGGGGATGGTGTCGGAATCGGTCTGAAGGTCCTCTACGGCATCCAACTCCGAGTCCACGAGATCTTCCTGCTCTACAACATCTTCTGGGGGATACTGGCAAGTGGCGTCCACACAGGTGCCACCGGGGTTGCAGTCGTACTGGGTCTCGCAGCAGCCTTCGATGAGCAATGTGGTGCATCCGATGGCCGGATTGCAAAGGTTTGCCGTGCAGGGGTTCATGTCGGCACAATCGATAAGGTCGTGATGGCACCCAACGTCCATGGTGCAGTAGTCGGAGGTGCAGGCGTTCTGGTCGTCGCAGGGGATTTCCTGATGCTGGCACCCGATCTGCGGGTCACAAAGGTCGACGGTGCACTCGCTGAAGTCGCTGCAATTTAACGCCAAGCCTGCCGCACAGCCGGTAGCCGGGATGCACGTTTCCGTTCCGTTGCAGACGTTGTCGTCGGCACAAACCACGGCGACATAAAGGCACTGGCCTTCGAAGCACGAGTCCTGGGTGCAGGCGTTTCCGTCCTGGCACACCATATCGTCAAAAACACAGCCTTGGGTCGGATGGCAAGAGTCCATGGTGCACAAGTCGTCGTCGGCACAAGCCAGTTCGATGGGTTTGCAGCCGATGACCGTGTCGCAGTCGAACGTGGTGCAGGCGTCTTTGGCCAGCACTTCGATGGAGACTTCGCCAACGTCGCAAGCGCCTTTGTCGTCACACACTTCATAGGTGAACGAGTCCATGCCCACAAAGCCTGGGCCGGGGGTGTACCCAAACGAACCGTCCGACGAGACTCCCAGACTTCCACCGCTGGGAAATCCCAATAAACTGGTGGTCAGCGAGTCGTTCTCGGGATCGCTGTCATTGGCCAACAGACCTGGCACTGCGATGGTCAGCGTGGTTTCTTCCGCCGCGGTATAGGCGTCGTCTTTGGCAACAGGGGGAAGATTGTCGGGACCCTCTTCGAACCAGGCCAGAAGCATGCCGCCATTGGAGTTGGCATTGGTGCCCGGGGTCGGGTTGGGCTCTTTGAACGAAACGCCGATGCCCATAACCCCGGTGTCCGTCAGGCCCGACGAGCGGCCCGACGAACGAAGGCTTACGGTGGCAAACTGAGCAATCACACTCTGCATCATGGCCGTTCGGACGTCGCCGGGAGCCACCGTGATTTGGGTGCCTTCCCGTAGAACCAGGCGAAGGCCCTTGCCGGGAGTGTAAAGCCAGATTCCCATATTGTTGTCGTTGGTGGCTCCCTCTCCGAATATCTGGGCGACAATGACCACTTCGCCGTTCTTGTTGGCCGCAAAGAGGTTATTGGGTTTGCTGAAGACCGTATTCGGGCAACCGGGGGCCGGCTGGAACTCCCGCATAATTGGCTCCAGGGTACCCCCGACTCCAGGTGCAAAAACCACACTCTCTTTCGAGGAGTAGCCTCCCCACTGGTCCGCATCATATAGGACGGCAACACTGGCGATTACGTCTCCGTTCGGGAGAATCCCCGTGGCGCTGATGGTGCCGATGGTGGCATTCGGCGGGAACCCTGGGGCCACTTGCCCTCCCAGCAGCACCGGCGAAACCCCGCCGGCGGGATTTGTCTTAAACAGCCCGTAACGATAAGAGGGACCTTCGTAATACTCGCCCACAAACAATACACTTCCGTTATCGGAAACAGAGAACTTCTCTACTGAATTGCCGAATTCCAAAAAGACCGCGCCGGCCACGCCGGGGACCGCGTCGCCCTCTCGCGCCAGCACTTGATAATCGCCCAAAGGCCCGGGCCCACAAATGGCCGAGTTGTTGCCCGTATGGACCGAAAAATAGCCCGAAGCATTGGCCAGAAGCACTCGGTTGGCCACACGTCCCTGAGCATTCACCACAGGCTCGGTTCCGTAACCAGACAACACGACTCCCACGGGGCAACCAAGGGCCACATCGCCCGTCCGCCCGGCGTATCCAAGGCTGGTGGCTGTGCCCACAATGTTGGCGTCGCCGGTGGAAGTGCCCCACTGCACCTTGTGCCAGAAGGCCACCTTGCCATCGGGTGTCAGCCTGGGAAGCAGTTGTGCCGGCTGCGAATAACTTGCATCTTCGCCCAGCAACGTCACCGTGCCATCCCCGGACAACACGCTGCCTTCACGGGCCAGCAATTGGAAGCCGGCGATGGGGTCCCAAAGCCACCCCGCATAGTCGTTCAGTTTGGTGACCCCGCCCGTGCCCGACTGCGCATCCAAAATGCCCCGGACTGCCAGTTGGCCCGAGTCGCTGAACGTCGACCCCCAGAACTTGAACCAGCGTGCTCCGTCGGGAAGCCCCGGGGCCTGTGCGCCACGCCGGGCCAGCATCTGGTAGGTGCCGTCGGGTTTGCGAACGTAGAACGCCAGGTCGTCAGCCCCGAGCGTGACCCCATTCCCCCAAAGGTTCATGCCGAAGGCCACGGTTCCATCGTTGGCGACAACGGGGCCGAAATAGGCGTCACTGGTCCCAGACTCCAAGGTCACGCCAGCCGGCATTCCCGGTGCCTGCATCGCCGTGGCAGCAACCACCTGCGTTTTGAGGATCTCGGCAGCTTGGGTAGGTGCGCTGGACCAGACCACAAAACCTGCCAGAACAGCGCACTGGAACAGCCTTCGCATAAAGTTTCCCCCCGATGGAATGGTTGCTAGCCTAATGGCATTGGCCGATGCCTACAAGCGGATGTACTTCGCACATGGCCGCTAGGCGGGCCCAAAGGGTGCCTGGGGTTGGGGCAACTCCCAAGAGTCATCACGCTTCGGAAAGCCCTTTCTCCCATGAATCCACGTCGGTATGCAGTAACCGAGCATGAAAAAGGCGCCTTAAATCGCTGAGTTGCGACAGACGTTGATCGGCAATCAGATGGCGGGTCCATTTAGGGTCCGAGGCAAGCTTCTCTAAAGACAGAAAGATGGGTTCACGCCGGAAATGGATGCCCACCAGCGCCTGATTCAAGCGAGGCAACTCCGCCACGCCGCCCTTGAACAGATACGTGGCGTGGCCCTCTTGGGATGAGGCCTCCCACGCAATCAAGTCGCCGGATTTCTTCGAGTGCACCGGGCAAAGAAACCAGATCAAGGCATCGGACAGGGCCGACGTTGGGGATGGCTGGCCATCGGGCAGATTCGGCTCTGCCTGACCACCGGCGAAACCCTGTTCCCAATCCGCACCACCGGCCCGCTCGGGGTCGACACCCGAATCAGGATCGGAGGCCATTTCAGGGTCGACACCCGAGTCAGGATCGGGGTCAGAGGCCTGTTTCCGTGTGAAATCCACCCGCTCCAAACGTTTTCTGGCCATTCCGGGGGCCGATTCCTCTTCGTCCTGATTGGTCCGGGGCAACAGCTTGTACCCCACATACCAGGCCCCTTCGTTTCCCTGGCCCCCTCGCTGCAGCAGGCGCTCCAGATAGGGACGCAACGACGGATTCACGGCGTTTTGAAGCAGTTGGGTTGGGGCCGACTTCCGGACACCTGCCAATTCGGCAGCGCTGCAGAGTTCGCCCTCGGGCCAGCGCAGCACCAGCGTTTCAACCAGAGCAGAGTCCAACCCGGGCAGCACTTGTCGCAGCACCTGAGCACATCGTTTTCGGGTGTAACCAAGGCACTCTTGAACTTCCCGAACAAACGTATCCGTTCGTGGGCCCAGCTTTCCGACTTCGACGGTCAGACCCGGCCCACGCAGAAGCACCGTCCACCGATCCCGGTCAAATACCACGTCGTGGACCCGTCCCAACGGCACCGTTGCCGTGGCGCCATCTTCGGCCAGCAGTGCCAGATTCGACTGAAACAACAGCAGATGGGCAGGGCCCGCAACGTTGCGGCCCAATCCGGCTGTGGTCACAAAACAGTCATAACCATTCACACGACGAAGATCGCCGGCCAGAATGCAGGCGGACACACGCTCTCGCCAGGCCTCTTTCAGTTCGCCAGCCAGCACCGCCGTGGCTTTCGCAAAGTGGTGCAACTTCAGCACGGTGCCATCCAGCAGGGCTAACGTCACATCCCAGTCGCTGGTTTTGAACGTCCGTATCTGCCCAAGATCAAAAGATATTCGCCCATCGCCCAGGGGCTGTGGGGTCAACTCAAGCGACTGCGAGGTCCAAGAGAGCAGGCAAGCGCCCTCTTTGCGCTGTGGCGGCTTGTGCCAGACAAATTGCCCTTGGAATGCCATGGCCGAAACTACGAGCCCGTCTTCTGGCCACACTCATTGCAGAACTTCGCCCCGGCCTTCAGTTTGCTGCCACAGCGAGAACACTCCACCTCGGCCGAGAGGGGTTTTCCGCAGTCGTTGCAGAACTTGCCACCGGTGGCCTTGGCCCCACAGTGTGGGCAAGCCAGCTTCACCGAGGCCTTCACGTCCACGTCGGCTACTAGATCCGCACTGCGGGCCTTCTCCCAAACTTGGTCCTTGGCCGCAGTCGCCTGGGCCGAAGCCAGTTCTTCATGCAGATCCGGGGCGCAGTTTTCACAGAGGCCCTTGTCATGGTTCCAGCAGTTATCCGGGCAGACCCATATGCCGCATCGAGTGCACTGCTTGAATTGTTTTTTGCCCTCTTCAATGGCAGCGGCATAGGCGTCGTCCCAGGCTTTGCCTCGCAGGGCATCTTTGGCATGTTCACTGGCGGAACCAAGCCGGTCCAACGCATCGTTGCCGCTGAACAGGCTTCCCAGTGTCCGGAAGATGCCGCCGGCCATTCCGATCTTGTTCGCCTTGAACGTGGACATGAAGCCATTGCCACACTTGTCACAATGGAACTCGAACTGGAATCCCGTTTCATTACAACGATCGGTATAATTAGACGTAAAGCTAATCATTGCCATGAGATATCCCCTTAGGTTGGGAGCCGGAGCGTGTCCCGGCCGAACAGTTGCCTACCCTAACAAACAGGGCCCCCAGACGTCAATTAGCGCAGATGCCCACGGCCCTCAGAGCCTGCAAAACGATCTCCTTTCGCAACGGCGCCTGTTCCATCTTTTCCATGTCCATGTTCAGGGCAAAGAGCCAGGTGGATGGGCCGGATTGAACATACCCCACGTACCATCCGACGGGGTGTTTTACCCGCAGGGCCCAGCCGGTTTTGGCCCACAGGTCGCACCCTTTAACATCGGCTACTTTCATGATGGTTCGCAGGGTACCGTAGGCCTTCTGGCTGACCGGCAGTTCCTGTTTGACCAAGCGCTGCAGAAAGGCAATTTGCTCCAGGGCGCTGATCTGCAGGGTGTCATCAAGCCAGAAGGTGGTCACGTCGGTGCCCGGGGCCTGGTTGCCGTATTGGAACTTCTTGAGATACTCGTGATAGGCGGGCATTCCGACCTTTTTGGCGACCTCCTGGAAGAACCAGACACAACTGTACAAAAATGCGGTGGTCAGGGATTGGTCCCGCTCCCAATCGGGGCTGAACTGCTTGGTGCCGTCCCATTTCAGGAGCTGGGTTTCGTCTTCCAGAGCCTTGCTGTCCATGGCGATAAGTGAATTGGGGATTTTGAAGGTTGACGCTGGGCAGAATCGCTTGGCGGCCCTTGCTGCGTCGTGGACCAGTACTTTTGTTCCATCCAGCGTGGCCAGTACCAGGGTGCCGGTTGCCGTCTTGGATTCGAAGATCTGGGTCAGCCTGGGGTCGGAGGCGGCCGCGGCGGGGGTAACAGAAGCGGGGTCGGACTCGCCGGCGGGGACGGAGGCGGGTTGGCCCAAGAGCATCAGGAGCAGGGGAAGAAGCGAGTGGATCATGGTTGCCTCGTGGCCGCCGGGAAAGGGAGGCGGCGAGCAAGATGTAGCACAAACAGGGGACGGAGGGGAGGGAAGATGGAGGGAAGATGGAAGAGGGATGATGGACGAGGGGGAAGGGACGGAGGGCAGGGGGAAGGGTCGGAGGGCGGGTGCTTCGGCAACGGCGACGGCGACGGCGACGGCAACGGCAACGGCAACGGCGACGGGGGAAAGGGACCGGGGACGGAGGACGAAAGACGGGTGCAACGGCATATGCGACCCCCAAAGTAACGCGCATCCTTCATCCTTCATCCTTCACCCTTCACCCTTCATCCTTCATCCTTCATCCTTCATCCTTCATCCTTCATCCTTCATCCTTCA
>CAYTWV010000106.1:0-8435 GCA_964442235.1 uncultured Myxococcales bacterium
TTACGGCTTCAGTCTTAAACCCCGCAGCGGCCTTCCCCTTGCCAGTACCCTTGGCAACCGGTCGCGCAGACTTGGCGGCCTTCAGCAACAGTGCAAGCAATTCGGGTTTGGTCAAGGCGGAGTATCCGGTCAAGCCGGCATTTCGAGCTTCGCTTCGCAATTCCCGAAGGGTCAGCGATTCAAATTGGGACTTGGTCATCCAGAACTCCTATCCCTGCAAAAGCGGCAGGAACTTAGTGCGGACTGCCAGAAATGTCAAGGAAAACCGGGGCGTTACGCACCGCGGCACGCCTCCATTCCAGCCCGTGGCACACTCGTGGGGTCGACCGAGAGGAGCTGGGTCGCGGCTTCGATTGACTGCGTCATGGGTCTTGCGTAGTCTCTGCCTTCGGTGAAGTGTGTGGACGTGCAGTTTCGACCTTTACAGGACGGGGAGGAGCCGATGGGTGGTACTTTCTTCGGATTTCTAGCCGGCATGCGATGCCGCGCCCTCTCTGCCCCATGGATGCTGCCGCTGGCCCTGGCTTTCGCTGCCTCCTGTTCCTCGGAGAGCAAAAAAGAGACGCTGCTCGAGTACCCCGAGTTCGAGTTGGCTGACCCCGCAGGCACATGCCGCATGCAAGCCGAGAAGATCGTCGATTGTGCCTTCAATTTTGAGATCGGCACTCTGATGGTTGGCAACACCGGCGGCAAGGTGTTGCGCATCGTGAATACGGGATCAAGGGCCATGCACGTGACGGCCATTTCCCTGGTCGCCACAGGGGAGGACTCGGGCAGTGATTCGCCGTTCAGTTTCAGGGTCACGGACCCGGCGTTGCAGCAGGCCCTGGATGCGGGGGAGCCGCTGGTCGTGGCGCCCGCAGGCATGGGAGAGGATGGCCCCGTCGAGTTGAACGTAACCGTAGAGTTTACCAAGCCCGATGAAGGCTCCGGACACACGGCCTCGTTGACCTTCCAGACCGATGCGGCCAACGCCGTCGGCGGCAAGGTGAAAGTGCTTCTTTCTACGTTGGGCGGCGCTCCCAGCATGTCGGTCAGCCCCGAGGCCGTACGCTTCGACAAGGTTCCGTTGGGCAGCTCCGAAGAGCAGCGATTAACCGTCCTGAACACCGGGTCACAGGACCTGATAGTCGATGCCTTCCAGTTTAAGGGGTCCAAGGCCTACACGCTGATTGTGGCGGGCAAAGAGTATCCCCTCAACGCCTTGACCGAAGAGGGCCTGGAGATTCCGGAACCCTTGGTCATTGGGCCCCAGAAGACCACCGATCTGACCCTTCGGTTTGCGCCGCCCGATGCCGATGTGGCGTTGGCCAAACTGATTTTGTTCTCGAATGATCCCAAGCTTACGGACGGGCTGGAAGTGCCCGTCATCGGCAACGAGAAGCTCTCTTGCCTGGTAGTGAAGCCGGACAACGTGCAGTTTGGAGGCACAAAGATCGGCACTCTGGCCACACAAGAGGTCATCATCGAACCGTGTGAGGGCAGCACCGCTCCCGTCACCATCACTGGTATCACCTTGAAAGTAGCCGAGGGGCTTTCGGACTCGTTCACCATTGATTACAGCGAATTGGACCACCTGCCGACGGAAATAGAGCCACTGATCCTGCCTGTCGGCACCACCGCCAAGTTCGCTGTGAACTACTTCCCCGAAGAAGTGCCCCCTCCCAACATTGACGGAGAACCCGCTTCCGATGAGGGGATTATACTTATTGATAACGACTCGTTTGAGCCGGTTCTGGAAGTGCCGGTGAAGGCTTTCCCCGTGGAACAGGCCTGCCCCACTGCGGTCATCAAAGTTGCCGAAGGCGATGAAGTGATCCCGCAAACCGTGCTTCATCTTCAGGGCGGGCAGAGTTTTGCCCCCATGGGCAACGTCGTGACCTACGCATGGCAAGTGGAGCAACCCGAAGGTTCTGCATCGGTTCTGATGCCGTCAGCGGCCTATCCGGACCCCGAATTCGAAGCGAACGTGGCTGGTCTTTATGTCTTCAGCCTCGAGGTCTGGGACAGCGGCGGAACCAAGTCGTGTGTGCCGGGCACCTATGAAGTGATGGTGGTCCCGGACCAGGCCATTCACGTAGAGTTGCTGTGGCATACACCCAACGACGCCGACGAAACCGACATGGGGCTGACGGCGGGGGCCGATTTGGATCTGCACTTTGCCCATCCCTCGGCCCAGCTTCCCGACTTCGACGAGGATGGCGTTCCCGACCCGTGGTTCCACGATGTGTTGGACTGTTATTGGTTCAACAGCCACCCCCAGTGGGCCAACACCGACCCCACCATCGACGACAACCCTGGCCTGGATCGAGACGACACCGATGGGGCCGGCCCCGAGAACCTGAACCTGGCCATTCCCGAGAACAATCTGGAATACCCGGTTGGGGTGCATTACTGGGATGATAATGGATTTGGCGTATCCAATGCCACGATTCGAGTGTACATTTATGGGACGATGATTAAAGAAATCAAGGACGTCCCCCTGCAATCCTATGACTTCTGGTATGCCGCAAAGGTCGTCTGGCCCTCGGGGGCCGTGGTCGAGGTATTAAGGCCCAATGGCACCCGAAATGTGACCGAAGTCTATCCCACCCCGTTCTATCAGTAGCCATCTCCTAGCTGACCCCCGGCTTGCATCCCCTACCTGACCCCCGGCTTACAAACCCATAGCCGACTCCGGCCTGATCACCTTGCCTGAATCTCGGCTTGGGTCCATGCCTGTGCTGCCTTGCTGGCCCTCGCGTACATGTATAGCGCGTCCCGAAATCCTTGACCCGATGGGGCAATTCTGACATCATCCGACGGCTCTCGATCTGGGAGAGGGGGAGACCGTATGCTCGAAACACTGACTACTGGATTCAGGAATGCCCGCGCCAGGCTGAAGGGCTTCCGACAGATCAACGAAGAGAACATCGAAGAAGCGCTGGAGCAGGTCAGGACCTCTCTGCTTGAAGCCGATGTGGAATACCACGTCACCGCCCAGTTCCTGGAGCGGGTCAAGACGATGGCCATGGGCGAGTTGGTGCAGACCAAGGTCGTGCACAAGGGCAAGGAAGTCCAAGCCACACCCGCCGACCACTTCATCAAGATCTGCCACGATGAACTGGTCCGGTTGATGGGCCAGGGCGACACCAGCATCAAGTTCAACAAGACCCGGCCCTTCACGACCATCATGATGTGCGGCCTGCAGGGTTCCGGTAAAACGACCACTGCGGGCAAACTGGCCAGGAACCTGAAAAAGCAGGGCAAGCGGCCCTTGCTGGTAGCAGCGGACATCTATCGTCCCGCGGCTGTGAACCAGTTGCAGGTGCTGGGCGAACGCATTGGTGTTCCGGTCTTCTTCGAGCCCAACACGGCGCCCCCCATCCTGTGCCGCAAGGCCTTGGACAAGGCCAAAAAAGAGCGATTGAACGTCGTCATCTTCGATACGGCCGGCCGTTTGGCCATCGACGAAGCGCTGATGAAAGAGCTGGAGGAGATCCAGAAAGAGGCCGGGACGGACAATGTCTTCCTGGTTGTCGACTCGATGATCGGCCAGGACGCCGTCAAGGTAGCCAAAGAATTCGACCGCCGACTTAGCATCGACGGCGTGATTCTGACCAAGCTGGATGGCGATGCCCGAGGCGGTGCGGCGCTGTCCGTACGAGCCGTCACAGGCAAACCCATCAAGTTCGCCGGTATGGGCGAAGGCCTGGACCGACTGGAGCCTTTCCGGCCCGAAGGGTTGGCCTCTCGAATTCTTGGGTTCGGCGACGTCGTCGGCCTGATGAAAGATTTCGAAGATGTGGTGGATGCGAAGAAGGCCGAAGCGGATGCCATGCGCATGCTTCGAGGCGACTTCACCTTCCTGACCTTCCTGGAACAGATTCGCACCCTGAAGAAGTTGGGCCCGCTGCAAAGCATCATGGAGAAGCTTCCCTTCTTCCCCGATGGGCTGCCCCAGGGCATGAACGTAGACGACAAAGCGCTGGTTCGCATCGAAGCCATCATCCAGTCGATGACGCCTCAAGAAAGAACCAAACCTGCGCTGCTGACGGACTCTCGCATCAAGCGAATCGCCAAGGGTGCCGGCCGCACCGAGGCCGACGTGAAGGATCTGGTAGCCCGTTTTGATGGCATGCGCAAGATGATGACCCAATTGGGCCAGAATCCGGCGCTGATGCGTGGTATGGGCATGCCTCCCATGCCG
Organism: uncultured Myxococcales bacterium; assembly: GCA_964442235.1. GTDB lineage: Bacteria > Myxococcota_A > UBA9042 > CAIXZC01 > CAIXZC01 > CAYTWV01. Next base: position 4,190 of record CAYTWV010000106.1, read on the forward strand.
CAGCAGGGCGGCCGAGGCGGACGGGGAATGCAACAGATGCAAGCCCCCAGCCCCGAGATGATGGGCATGATGCCCCCTCCGGGAATGGGCGGAATGCCAGGGATGGGAATGCCCGGAATGGGCGGGATGCCGGGGATGCCCGGCCCGGCCCCTGCCAAAGGCCCCAAACATCAACATGACCTGGACAAACGCCGTAAGAAGGAAAAGGCCGCAAAGGCCGCAAGAAAGAAGAATCGTAAGAAATAGGAACGCTTGAATCGGGGTTCTCCCCGGAACGGTTCAGCATGGAGGCCGTCATGACCAAGGGGAGAGCCATTTTGAAAGATACACACAATCGGGCGCCGGGCCAGGTTCTGGCCGGGGCTTTTACACTTGGTTTCAAGCTAGCCAGGGTACCACGGAGCATTGAGGTCCCCGGGTGTGTCAGTGCCACGACCGTTAGGGAGTGGGCGTCCGGTTGGTGCTTTTCGGGTCGGCAAAGCCCGTGGGGGACAACACGTTTGAGCGGGCTGCTGTTGGCCTTCACTTTGGCTTTGGGTTGGATGGCCGTCGTGCCGACCCAAGCATGGGCCCAGGGTCATCCCACCCGCATGGATACCAAAGAAAAACTTATTCAGTTGCTTGAAGGCAAGGAACTGCCAACCTCGGCCCAACTCTGGGAAGTGGGCAACGAGGTTGACTCGGCGCTGGCCGACGTGATCAACGACAAAAACGTGGCGGGCCGAACGCGCCTTATCGCCGTCAAGAGCTTGGGGAATTTCCAGTCCAAACGAGCCCGGTTGATGCTTCGGACGTTGGTCACGGATCCCATGTGGCAGAAGCCCTATCGCATCGTTGCCATCGTGGCTTTGGCCCAGTCCATGGGTCAGGAAGCCTTCGATGACATCCGGGGATACTGCCTGGATTCGGACGCTGACGTGCGCCTCAGTTGTGTACGCGGGCTGGGGGTCATGGGCGGCGATCGTTGCGTGGGACTGCTGGAAGACCTTCAACTTCGAGAATCGGATCCCGGCGTGCAGAAAGCCATCGCCGAATCGCTTCAACAGCTCAAAACGCTGCCTTGGAAGGAGACGCCATGATCGTGTCCGGAACCTATGTGGCCCTGGTTACTCCCTTTGATAAGGGGAAAGTGGACGAATCCGCCCTGCGTCGACTGATCCACTTTCTGGTGGATGGCGGCGTCGAGGGCCTGGTTGCCTGTGGCACCACGGGCGAATCCCCGACCTTAAGCGCCGACGAGTGGAAGCGGGTGGTGCAAATTGCCGTTGAGGAGAGTCAGGGGCTTCCCGTTCTGGCTGGCACCGGCTCCAACAGCACGGTCGCTGCCGTAGAAAAGACTCGGCTGGCCCAAGAGCTTGGGGCTGCGGGGGCGTTGGTCGTAGTGCCCTATTACAACAAGCCCACACAAGAGGGCATTTATCAGCATTTCGCAGCGGTAGCCGAACCGGGCTTGCCCGTGGTGTTGTACAACATTCCTGGCCGGACCGGGCGGAACATGGATGTCTCGACTGTGGTTCGGCTCAGCCGGATTCCCAACATCGTCGGCATCAAAGAGGCCTCGGCTTCATTGGATGCGGCGGGCGCCATTCTGGCCACAGCACCAGACGGCTTCAAAGTCTTTTCAGGCGAGGACAGCCTTTGCCTGCCCATGTACGCACTGGGTGGCCACGGCGTGATCGCCACCACGGGCAATGTGGCGCCCAGGGTCATGTCCGAGATGTTTCGTCGATTCCAGATGAGCGATTTCCAGGGTGCCAGAGAGTGCCACTTCAAACTGCGCGGACTCTTTTCGGCCCTGTTCATCGAGTCGAATCCGGCCCCGGTGAAATACGCACTCAGCCTCATGGGTCTGGTGCGCAATGAACTGCGCCTGCCGCTGGTTCCCATAGAGCCATCCACCCAGGAAGCGGTCAAGGAAGCAATGAAGCAGGCGGGAGTACTCTGACATGGATTCTTTAGCTTTCCGCCCTCAACAGAAAGTGGCCATCCACGGCGCCCTGGGCCGGATGGGCCAGACCGTACTTGACCAGGCGTTGGCGGCCAGATGGGCCAAGGTTGTGGCCCTGTACGAGCGTCCCGACCACCCCTTCCTGGGTACTCCGGAAGTACGCTCGGGGGTGACGTTGACTGCCCCCTGGCAAGGTGAAGCCGCGGATTTGGTGGTGGATTTTTCCTCGCCTGCGGCACTTCAAGCGCTGGTGTCGGGTTGGCAAGGCAGTGCTGCTTTGGTCAGTGGCACCACGGGGTTGAGCGCCGAGCAGAAGGCTTCGTTGCAGGAGTTGGCCCAACGAGTTCCCGTTTTGTGGGCCCCGAACATGAGCATGGGCATCGTCGTGCTGCAGGCCCTGGTGGAGAAGGCAGCGATACTTCTGGGAACGGACTATGACGCTGAGATTCTGGAGATGCATCACCGGCACAAGGTGGATGCTCCTTCGGGAACAGCCATGGCCCTTGCCGGGGCACTGCAGCGGGTCCGCCCCGATGCCAAGGTAGTCACCGGTCGAGATGGCACGTGTGGACCCCGCACAACCAACGAAATCGGCGTGATGGCGCTTCGTGGCGGCGACGTTGTTGGGGAACACGAGGTCATTCTGGCTGGCAACGGCGAGTCCATTCGGCTGCGCCATGTGGCCAGTCATCGTGGCGTGTTTGCCTCGGGAGCGTTGCGTTTTGGTCGCTGGCTGCTGGAACAGCCACCCGGGTTCTACACTCCGACCGACTGGACCCGGTCATTGGATTAGGCAGCGGTTCGCAGGAGGGCTTTGCATGAATCGGCTGGATATGGCAGCGGTGGACGCATTGATCGACGCTGCGCTGAAAGAGGATCTGGGCGACGGGGACATCACTACCGACGCCATTGTCAACTCGCACACTCAAGGCAGCGCTCAGATTCTGGCGAAGACGCCGACGGTGGTTGCGGGGCTCTTTCTGGTCGAACGCATCTTGACCCGCCTATCGCCCGATATCCGAGTGGACATCCTGGTCGCCGACGGCAAGAAGGTCACTTCCGGGACGGTCCTGTGCCACATCCATGGCCCTTATGACGTGCTGCTTAAGGGCGAACGAACCCTGCTGAATTTCATCCAGCGCCTGTGTGGCATCGCCACCCTCACCAGGCGGTATGTCTCGGCCGTGCGCAAGTGCCGATGCAAGGTGCTGGATACCCGTAAGACCTCTCCGGGGATGCGTACACTAGAGAAATACGCCGTGCGGGCCGGCGGGGGGACCAACCACCGTACGGGGCTCTACGATGCGATCTTGATCAAAGAGAACCATATCGCTGCGGCCGGTGGGGTGCCCGAGTCCATTTCCAGAGTCCGGAAACACAACCCGGGCATGGCCGTGGAAATCGAGGTCACCAACATGGAAGAGTTGGTCCTGGCCGTGGAATATGGCGCCGACATCGTATTGCTGGATAACATGGCACTGACCGACATCTACAAAGCGGTGGCCATGGTGGGCGAGCGGGTGGAACTGGAAGTCTCCGGCGGCGTGACCTTGTCCACCATTCGTGCGATTGGAGAAACAGGTGTGCACCGCATCTCGGTGGGCGCATTGACCCATTCGGCACCGGCATCGGACCTGTCGATGCTGATTGTCCCCGAGAAGAGGTGATTTTTGGAGGCGGGCCCTGCAGAAGAACTGCGCCAGTTTGTGGCCCGGGCCCAGGTCCTGGACTCGTTTGGGTGGACCCGCAGAGACCTGCTGGGCCATACCGCATCCACACAAGCCGACGCATGGCAGCAGGTCGCCACGGCCGGGCCCGACTATACCGGGGGCCTGGTGGTTGCGTTGCGGCAGTCTGCCGGAAGAGGCCGGCTGGGTCGCACGTGGGACTCTCCCGCCGGTAACTTGTGTTTCAGTGTGGTCAGCCGCCGAACCGAACCGCCCCACTGTTCTCCGGGGTGGGCTCCTTTGGAGGGGCTTGCCGTAGCCGTGGTGCTGCAACGATACGGTGTGCCGACCCTGGTGAAATGGCCCAACGACGTGCTGATTCATGGGAAGAAGGTCTGCGGCATCCTAAGCGAGGCTCGAGGGAACTGGCGGGTCACCGGAATCGGGGTCAACGTCAACAGCACACACCACGATTTGCCCGAAGAACTGCAGAGCACTGCGACGAGGGGCTATGCTCAGGCATCCCAGCACAAACCTACCCCACCTGCTTTTCCACAACAACTGCTTTGCGCCATCCTTGTGCAGCAAATCACAATTTCGAACGCTTTCCCATAAAAAAAATTTTGAATGA
>CAYTWV010000106.1:8445-11041 GCA_964442235.1 uncultured Myxococcales bacterium
TACCTTCTGGACGGATGCAGCCTGCCCGTGCGTGAGTACGAGAGCCGAATGGCCTATTTGGGAGACCTGGTTCGAGTTCAAGTGGCCGGCGGCGAGACTCTTGCCACGGTAGATGGGATTCGCGAAGACGGGGCCCTTTGGGTCCACAACGCCCAGGGATACCGAGAGGCGATCCTGGTGGGGGAGGTATTGCATGTCAGACCCGCTGCGTAGTGAACTGCTGCTGGCCATTGACGTGGGCAACACCAACACACAGTTCGGATTGCTGCGAGGCGAACAACTGGTGGCGGATTTCCGGATGGAGAGCCGTCGTCACCGGACTTTTGACGAATACTGGGCCATGATGGACCCTTTGGTGCGGCGCCAGGGGCTCTCGTGGGACCAGATTTCCCAAGTGGTCATCTCGTGTGTGGTCCCTCCGGCCCTCAGGCCACTGATGGAGTTGGCCCGTCAAGCAACGGGCAGAGAAGCCCTGGTTGTGGACCACCGGTTACATACGGGCCTGACGCTGCGCTACCACCGCCCCGAAGAGATGGGGGCCGATCGGGTGGTGAACGCTGCCTATGCCTATCATCGCTGGGGAGCCTGCATCGTCGTAGACTTCGGCACGGCGACCACCCTGGATGTCGTGAACCAGGCAGGGGAGTACCTGGGTGGGTGTATCGTGCCTGGAGTTAACATTTCGATGGATGCCTTGTTCATGCACGCGTCACGGCTGCCTCGCATCGAAGTGGAGCGACCCGAACACGTCATCGGCCGCTCCACCGAGGAAGCCATGCGCTCGGGAGTGTACTTTGGATACGTATCCATGGTAGACGGTCTGGTGGAGCGGATGCGAGAAGAGGCCGGTATTGTGGGCTCTGTCATCGCCACCGGCGGCCTGGCCAGCCGTATCCGCGGAGACAGCCGGACGGTGAACGAGGTGTTGACCGAACTGCCGTTGGTGGGCATGGCGTGGTTGGCAAGCATTCAACCGAGGTGACCGGGACGTGACCGATCGAGACCCATTTCACCTGGAGACACGGACTCTGCCGCAAATCGTGCAGGAGTTTCGAAGCTGGCTTCTGACCTGGGAACGCCGAGGCCTGCTGGCGGTCCCCCGGCCAGTATTGCCGCCCGAATGGGTTCAATCCCAGCCAGAACCTGCGTCCGCACACGCCTCATCGGCGTCCCCATCGACCTCTTCGTCTCCGTCCCCGCAGCCTGCCGCCCCGTCTATTCACGCTCCGGTCCCGCCGTCGTCTGTTCCTGTGGCGCCCAAGTCCGCCCCCGTAGAGTCGGAACCGGCGAAGGACCATTTCCAGCCCCAACGCCCCCCACTGGAAGTTTTGGGAGCCATAGAGGCCCAGGCCGAAGCCCAGCGCAAAGCCCCGGCACATGGAGTTCAAGACGTGCCCGAGATGCAGGCCCAAGGGACCCGCAGGGAACGTCTGAACGCGTTTTACGAAGCCATCGGTCAGTGCCAGCGCTGCGGGCTGGCCAAAGGCAGAACACGACTGGTATTCGGTTCGGGAAACCCCGACTCGGGAGTCATGCTCATTGGCGAGGGCCCCGGTCGCTATGAGGATCTGGAGGGGTTGCCCTTCGTGGGTCGAAGCGGCCTGTTGTTGACCAAAATGCTTGCCAGCATCGGGCTGGATCGGGACCAGGACATCTTTATCACGAACATCATCAAGTGCCGTCCACCAAACAATCGGGACCCCGAGCCCGACGAAGTGAACTCTTGCCACTTCATATTGAAGGCCCAGTTGGAAGTGGTGCAGCCCAAGATCATCGTCATTGCGGGTCTTCAGGCGGCCAAAGCCCTGCTGGGTCCCAACGTCACGCTGTCCGGAATTCGGCAGCGAAGACAACAGTTGGGCAACAGCCAGGTTCTTGCCACATATCACCCCAGTTTCCTTTTAAGAACGCCCTCCAAAAAGGCCGAAGCCTGGCGGGATCTGGTGGCTCTTCGGCTTTTGCTTGCTGAACTGGGCATGGCTCCGCCCGCGCCCAAGGCCTGGTGGCAATGAGCAGCCCGTCTGGTAGTAATCGGCATCCATGCCCCCGCGGTGTCTGTGCCACGACCCCTCGGCTTCGCTCGGGGCGGGCCGTGAGGGAGTGGGCCCCTGATGGGCGCTTTGCGGGTAAGAGAAGCCCATGGGGGACTAAACATATTCGCTTTGCCCGCCGGTCATTCTTTTGGGCCGCGCTGGCACTTTTCCTGGCGACCTGCCAGCCTTCGCACCCCCATCAGGAGTCTGGGACCCCCTCGGCCGACCAAGGATTACCGGCGCCTTCTGCCCTGCCCAAGATCACGGCAGAAGCCCAGAGTCAGCCCAAACAAGTTGGCCAGGCGGGCCAGGAAGAGTGTCTGCCTGTCTTTCATCAAACCGGACAGGGCTGTGACCAATCGGGCATTGAGGCAGAGCTGAAGACCCTTCGGCGCCATGGCGGGTCCATGGCCCAGTGTTACAGAGGGGCACTGAAGGCTCCGCAGCGGGGCACCGTGAAGTTCCGCATCACCTTGGCGCCCGAAGGCAAGGTGGCCAAACTGGAGACCCTGGAGGATGGCTTCCCGGGAACCACGCTGGCAGACTGCCTGGGCAAGGCGATA
>CAYTWV010000107.1:0-3590 GCA_964442235.1 uncultured Myxococcales bacterium
CTGCTTCTTTTAATGAAAGAGTTGCTGAACGTCGCCCCGCAGATGCGCTTTCGATTTGGCTCGGTGGAACCCGATCCGCTTCTGGAACCTCTGCTGGACCAGATGGCCGCCTCCAGACAATGGTGTCGCCACCTGCATGTGGCACTTCAGCATGGTTCCGATACCATTCTGGCTTCCATGGGTCGCACCTATCGGTTCGAAGCCGTCTCGACCTTGCTGAAACAGGCCGTGGTCAAGGTCCCGGGAATCACCCTGGGCTTGGACTTCATCGTGGGATTTCCTGGAGAAACCGACGAATTGTTCGACGAAGCCTGCCAACACCTGGAAGACCTGCCGTTCACCTACATGCACGTCTTTGCGTTTTCCCCTCGCCCCGGAACCCCCGCTGCCAACTGGCTGGACCGGGCACCAAATCCTCAGGTCGTGAAGGCTCGCAGCGCTAAACTCAGAGCCTTGTCTCGAAACCGCAGAAAAGAGGGCCTTGTTGCCTGCCTGAATACCCCTGTGCAGGTGTTGTTAGAGCAGTCTTGCCCCGGCAAGCCGGGTTACCTGCTGGGCCATTCTGACCACTATTTTGATGTTGCACTCCCTGCCCCTGAATCCCGGGTGGGCTCGGTAATCACGTGTCTGCCTGTCCAGATCGAGGGTGAATGGTTGATCGCCGAGCCCATTGTTCCCTAACCAAAGGAGCCCTGCCATCTCATGTCCATTACCGAAGAACTACTAATCCGGCAAATGAGTTCTATTCAAGAGAAAATTCAGTATACTTTCATAAATATATACACACTAACCCAGGCCCTGACTCATCGTTCTTACACAAACGAGAGAAATCTGGTGACACCGGACAACGAGCGCCTGGAGTTCCTAGGTGACTCGGTGCTGGGGTTTGTGGTCTCCAACGGTCTGTTTCTTCAGTTCCCCGACATGCGGGAAGGGGAGTTGTCCCGCGCACGAGCCCACATCGTCCGAGAGGTCAGCCTGGCGGAAGTGGGCAACGAATTGGGGTTGGGGGAAGCCATCCTGTTGGGCCGGGGCGAAGACAGCATGGGCGGTCGGACCAAGGCCAGCGTCATCGCCAATGCCGTTGAGGCCATTTTTGGTGCCGTATTTGTGGATGGCGGCCTGGCCGCTGCCGAGCGGGTGATTCGAAGCACGCTGGGGCCACGAATTTCCTCTCCGCCTGAACAACTGACCCAGTTGGATCCCAAAGGACGTCTGCAAGAGATGGCGCAGACTCGAAAATTAGCTTCCCCGACTTATGTTTTGGTGGACCAGTCGGGCCCGGAACACGATCGCCGTTTTGAAGTCGAGGTCAGGGTTGCCGGAAAGGCCCTGGCCCGGAATTCGGGAAAGTCGAAGAAGGAAGCGGCGTCGGGTGCGGCCCTGCTGGCATTGCAGAACCTTGAAGAAGGTGTGACGGAGTGGCCCGAACCGAAGCCAGAGGATAAAACGGAGTGAAAGAAGAGATCACCATCCTGCCGGTATTCCTGCCTAACCGTGGGTGCCCGCAGCGATGTGTTTTTTGTGACCAGTCCATCACCGCCGGCACAGCGCCTACCTGGCTTACTCCTCTGACGTTGCCCGATTGGGTGCAAGAGTCCTGCCATCAGGCCTGTGGGGATCCCGATTCGCCGCCGCCGCCCAAACGGGAGCTGGCTCTTTTTGGGGCCACATTCACCGGATTGCCCCTTGCGGAACAGACCTCCTGGCTTGCCGCTGCCCAGATTCTGAAAGACCGAGGAGTGATTGAATCGGTGCGCATCAGCACACGGCCCGATCAGATCGACAAACAGACCGTGGACAGACTGCAAATGTCCGGCGTAAAGACCGTAGAGCTTGGAATTCAAAGCCTTTCAACCCCGGTGCTGCATCTGTGCCGCCGAGAGTACGAAGAACCGGTCGTGGAACAGGCCATCAACCTGTTGCACGAAGCTGGAATTGCGGTCATCGGCCAGTTGATGCCCTTTTTGCCCGGTGCCATGGAAGAGGATGACCTTTATTCGGTGGCTCGCCTCAGTCGCTGGAAGCCCGATGGTTTGCGCCTGTTCCCCACCCTGGTTCTTCGCTCTACGCTTCTTGAAGAGTGGTACCACCAGGGTTCTTATGTGCCCCCGGGCGTGGGCGAAGCGGCCCTGCGATGCAGTGAGATGATGCAGGTGTCCTTGCAGGCTTCCGTCCCCATCCTGCGAGTGGGGATGCAAGACTCCGAGTCCCTTCGAGCCAGCCTGGTTGCGGGGCCCCACCATCCAGCATTGGGTGAGTTGGCTTGGGCAGCGCTGGCAGCATTGGTGTTGAGCAAAGTGGTGGAACGGTTGGATACAAGGCCGGCACTGCCTCAATTCACCGTATTGTCCCGCTCTGCTTCATTAATGATGGGGCATTCGGCTTTTGGGAAACGGCGCCTGGAAACCTTGTTGGGGTCGGCCATATCGATGGATTGTGCGGTGACCGACGTTTCTCCCGCCCCTCGTCCCTCGCTTGCTACCTTGGGACCCCTCAAAGTTTCGGGGGATTCAGGCCACCTCTATCTTTCATTTGCCCCTTGAGGAAGACCCCAAAAAAGTGCTAGTAGCAACTAGCCACTGGGCCTCGGGGTGGGATATCCACTCCCTAACGGTCGTGGCACTGATCGGCGGCCCATTGGCCCAGCGTCGGGTGCCTTGGCGTCGGGTGCCTTGGCGTCGGGTGCTTGGTGGTGAATGTCCTGGGGGTGTCGGTGCCACGACCGTGAGGGAGTGGGCGGCCTACTGAAGTGCGATATTATGACCGAGAGAATAATGGATCGTTTCTGCAACAGCGTGATTCCTCCGGCTTCCTGGCGTGGTTGTTGTCTGACCATCGGCAACTTCGATGGTGTGCACAAGGGTCACGCTGCACTGCTGAAGCGGCTAAAGGATATGGCTTCCGAACTGGGGGTACCCACGGTAGCCATGACGTTTTTTCCCCATCCGGTGACGGTGCTGACCGGTCATGTGGTGCCATCGATTCAAACGCTTGATGACCGGGTTGAGTCGCTGCTGGCAAAGGGTGCAGATGGCGTTTGGGTCTATCCCTTCAGTGCCTCGTTTGCGGCGCTGACGCCTCGAGAATTCGTTGAGTGCCTGCTGATTCACGCGTTGGGCGTGAAGGGCATGGTCATAGGCCCCGACTTTCGATTTGGAGCCCGTCGTGCCGGCACCAGCGAACTGTTGGCGCAGTACGGTCAGGAGTTCGGATTCCGGGTGTTGGAGTTGTTTGATCCGGTCATGGTTGGGGAACTTCCGGCCTCCAGTTCCAGGGTTCGGTCGCTGCTTAATTCGGGCGATCTGCAGGGAGTGGAAGAGGTGCTTGGAACCCCGTATAGCCTGTCGGGAACGGTGCAGCACGGTGCTGGATTGGGCCATCAATTGGGATTCCCCACTGCGAATTTGTTGCCCCCCGAGGGGCTGATTCTGCCTCCGCCAGGGGTTTACGCCGCCACGGCCCGGCTGCCGCACGGGCGCATGGTCCAATCGGCGGTTAGCCTGGGAACCCGCCCTACGTTTGATAATGGACCTCTGTGGCTGGAAGCCCACCTGCTTGACTTTAATGAAGACATATATGGCCAGCCT
>CAYTWV010000107.1:3600-10971 GCA_964442235.1 uncultured Myxococcales bacterium
CCCTGCATCACAAGATTCGTTCCGAAGAACGCTTCGAAAATGTGGCCGATCTGATTCGGGCCATGGAACGTGATCTGACACAGATCCGGACCTGGTTCAGACTCTCTTTCCACCCGTGATCTCGTTTTTTTCCTCTTTTTTGACAGCCTCAAAAAACGTGGCAAACTGGCTGGGCGTAGGCTGTGGACTGAACAGTGGGAAAGGTGTGGGGAGACTGTGGGGCCTTTCAGGGTACCTTTTTCCCACAGGTGGCCCACAGGTTTCCCACAGCCCCCCTGTGGACTAATTTCCCGGCCCCCGACCAGCGATCGCTCCTTTTCCACCGTTTACCGGACCAGACGAGGTTGCAGTTCGATCCAAAAAGCTATATAGATCACCCCCACTGATATTCGGACCAGGGGGAAAGCCATGAAGTTCACCGTCCAGCGAGACCTGTTCGCACGACTCCTTTCAAGGGCTCAAGGCATCGTCGAAAAGAAGACCACCTTGACGATTCTCTCCCAGGTGCTTCTGGAGACGGTTGGCAAAGACACCCTCAAACTGACCTGCACCGATTATGACGTGGTCCTGGTTGACACCTGCCCCGCCACCATCGAGCGGGAAGGCCGACTGGTCATAAACGGCAAGACCCTGAACGACGTCATCAAAGTGCTGCCGAATGCCGACGTCATGATCGAAAAAATGCCCAACGACGGCATCAAGCTGGAAAGTGGCAGCTCCAAGTTCGAACTCAATGGCGCTCCTTCGGATGACTATCCCCGAATCGAGAAGCCCGAGCCCGAACACACGTTGACCCTGCCCATCAACGTCTTCAAACGACTGCTCAACAAGACCGCTTTCTGCATGTCGCAGGAAGAGGCCCGCATGAACCTCAACGGCGTGTTGTTCGATTTCCAGAACACTCCCGAGGGCGTCACGCTGTTTTGTGTGGCAACCGACGGCCACCGTCTGGCCCGTTGTGCTGCCACATTCGAAGGCAAGACCGCTCCCAATACCAAGGGAAGCGATATCATCGTACACCGCAAAGGCATCCAGGAAGTGCGCCGCCTGCTGGAAGGCGAAACCGGCGAAGTCACCATGGGCTTCGGGGCCGGCGAAATCGTCTTCAAAATTGGCACGACCGCTCTCTATGTCCGCCTGATCGACGAAAGTTACCCGGACTACAACAGCGTCATCCCCAGCGGATTCAACAGCAAAGTGACCGTGGAATCCGGCAAGATGCACGTGGCCATGCGAGTGGTTTCGGCCGTGACCGACCCCAACCTGTTGACCGTTCGACTGGACATCAACGGGGATAACATGCAGGTGACGTCGGCGAATCCGGCCCAGGGCAAAGGGTCCTACGACGTGTTTGTTACCTTCGATGGCGAGACCACCCGAATCGGGTTCAATTACCGCTATCTGCAGGAAGCCCTGGGGGCCGTGGATTCCAAGGAACTGGTCATCAAGCTTCTGGATGGAGCGTCTCCGGCTGTGGTAGAGCCCGGCGATCCCACCGAACAGTTCACCTATGTCATCATGCCGGTCGAAGAAATTTAGGTTCACGCAGTCAATTGGAACCTGTGCAACGCCTGAATGTTCATCAAAAAAGCCACTTACTACGATTTCAGAAACCTCACTCTTAGTGTCGAGTTGGGCCCCGGATTTAATGTTTTCACGGGGCGCAACGGGCAGGGCAAAACCAACCTGCTTGAAGGCATCTACGTGGCCACATTCGGTCGAGGATTTCGGCCCGGTAAACTTAGCCATCTGGTTCGCTTCGGAACCCAGGCCTGCCGGGTCGCCCTGGAAGTCGAAGAAAACGGAATCACCACCGAATTGGGCCTGGTGATGCAAGGCCACGACAAGAACCACTCTGTCGCCGGCAAAGAGCGTTGTTCGCTGGGCGACGTGGCCCAGAGTCTGCGCCTGGTGTTTTTTGGTCCCGACGACCTGGCCCTGGTCAAAGGCGCTCCGGCCCTTCGTCGAGAGTTCCTGGATCGGGCTATCTGGGTCCACTACCCGCCCTATTCGGACCTGATGAAGCGCTACCAGCAGCACATGAAAGAGCGAAACAGGGTCCACAAAGAGCTCAAAGAGGGCGCTGTTCACCCCAAAGAACTGCTGCCCAGCATCGAAGAAGAACTGGTCCGCCAAGGCGCCCAGGTGATCAGCTATCGCCTGAAATACCTGCGGGAGCTGATTCCCGAGGCCGTGAAACTGGTTCGTGAACACACCGCCGACAAATTGGAACTCACCACCCGCTACCTGTGCAGCATTCAGCCCGAAGAGAGCGCCGATTCGGAGTTGCTTTCATCGGATCCCAAAGAGCTGGCGACCCTGTTTAAGGCAGCGTTGGAAGAGGCACGAGAGGCGGATAAGGCCTCGGGAACGACCTCGGTGGGACCGCATGTGGACGATCTGGACCTGCATTTACAGGGCAAACCAGCCAGATTTTTCGGAAGCCAGGGGGAACAACGGGCCGTAGCCGTATGCCTGAAACTGGCGCAACTGGCGCTGTGGACCCAGCGATTCGGGGTGAAGCCCGTGCTGCTGCTGGACGACGTTTCCTCGGAACTGGACGAGACTCGAACCGCCCTGCTGATGAGAACCATCGCCTCGTGGGGAATTCAGACACTTCTCACTACTACTTCGCCCCCGGCTGTGTTATTAGATGACCCGGCTGTTCGGCTCTTTCTGGTGGAGGGCGGTCACGTGCAGCCCATACCGCCTCCTTCCACCGGCCCCTCGCTTCGTCCCGAGGCCTGAGTCGGCAATCAGCCGAGGAGGCCCCATGGAAACTAGAAAAAAAGCCCTGGAGTACTTCGTCATTCGAGGGGGCACTCCCCTGCATGGGACCATCACCCCCATGGGAAGCAAGAACGAGGCGCTGCCCTGCATCGCTGCCTGCTTGCTGACCGACGAACCCGTCATTCTGCGCAATGTCCCCGAAATCGAGGACGTGCTGGTCATGTTCGATATGGTGAAATCGCTGGGCGGTAGTGTCGAGCGCCTGGCCCCCAACACCTTCCAGGTCCACTGCAAAAACATTGAAAAGCCAGAGTTGGACAAACAGCTCTGCAACCGAGTCCGGGCTTCCATCCTGTTTGTGGGGCCCATGCTGGGCCGTATGGGGAAAATTACCCTGTCACCTCCCGGGGGTGACGTCATTGGCCGGCGGCGGCTGGACACCCACTTCATGGGCATGAAAGCCCTGGGCGCCAAAGCGAATTTGGGGCGGGAATTCTACCTGGAATGCAAGAAGCTGGTCGGCGCCGAAATCTTCCTGGACGAAGCATCGGTGACCGGAACGGAAAATATTCTGATGGCATCGGCGTTGGCCCAGGGATTCACCTGCATTCGAAATGCGGCCTGTGAACCCCACGTCCAGGGCCTGGCCCGCATGCTGAACGCCATGGGCGCCAAGATCCAGGGCATCGGCAGCAACTATCTGGCTATCGAAGGGGTGGACCGCCTGCATGGCGCCGAACATACCATCGGCCCCGATTATCTGGAAATCGGCTCGTTCATCGGTGCCGCAGCGGTAACCGGTGGAGAAATCCGAATCCAGGGCGTTCGCCCCGAAGACCTTCGCAGCATCCTCAGCATGTACGCCAAGCTGGGGTTGGAAACCGAATTCGAAGGGGACAATGTCCTGCTGGTCCCCGGTCGCCAGGAGATGCGGGTCCAGTACGAACTGATGGGAGCCATCCCCAAAATCGACAACGCCCCTTGGCCTCAATTCCCCACGGACTTGATGAGTGTGGCCATCGTGGTGGCAACTCAGGCCCAGGGCACGGTGTTGTTCTTCGAGAAGATGTTCGAAGGTCGCATGTTTTTTGTGGACCATCTGATTGGCCTGGGTGCCCGAATCATCCTGTGCGACCCGCACCGAGTGGTTGTGGTGGGCCCGGCCAAGTTGTATGGCGGGCGAGTAGAGAGCCCGGATATTCGAGCTGGTATGGCGCTTCTGACTGCGGCACTTTGTGCGCAGGGCGAGACACATATCTATAATATACGGCAAATAGATAGAGGGTATCAGCAAATAGATGAGCGCCTGAGATCTATTGGAGCCGTGATTGACCGAGTTCTTATTGGGTAGAAGGAGTGCTTTATGAGCAAAAGTAAGGCCGTCCGTTGTTTCAAGATTACGGAACCGCTGATCTTCGAGAAGAGCTGTGCTGGCCGCACGGGATTCAGTCTGCCCGCCGAGAAGTTCGAGGTGCAGGATTCCATCCCCAAAGAGTACCTCCGAGAGTCCCTGCAAGGGATGCCCGAAGTAAGTGAGCCTCAGGTGGTCCGGCACTTTACCCGCCTGTCGCAGTTCAATTTTGGCGTGGACACGGGCACCTATCCCTTGGGCTCGTGCACCATGAAATACAACCCCAAGATCAACGAGCTGGTAGCCCGGCTGGTGGGTTTCACCCACGTGCATCCCTACTTCCCGGACAAGTACCTGCAAGGCACCCTGGAGTTGATGTACGACCTGGAGCAGTACCTGGGCGAGATAGCGGGCATGGATGCCGTGTCGTTGCAGCCGGCAGCGGGCGCTCACGGGGAATTCTGCGGAATGCGCGTGGTGCGGGAAGCGCTGGAGAAACGTGGCGAGCACCGAACCAAGGTGTTGATTCCGGATACGGCACACGGGACAAATCCCGCCTCGTGCACGGTGAACGGGTACGAATCCATCGAAATCAAGTCGGGCGGTCGTGGCATTCTGACGGCGGAAGACGTGGCCAAAGTGATGACCACCCCGAATACGCTGGGTCTGTTCGAAGAAGAGTGCGCCAAAATAGCGGCTGTGGTGCACGAGAAGGGCGGCTTTGTGTACTGCGACGGGGCGAACCTGAATGCGCTGATGGGCGTGGCTCGACCCGGTGATATGGGCTTCGATGTGATGCACTACAACCTGCACAAAACCTTCTCCACGCCTCACGGCGGTGGCGGTCCCGGTTCGGGTCCCGTGGGGGTTCGTGGTGAACTGGTGAAGTACCTGCCCAAACCCCGAATTCGCAAAGAAGAGGGTAGGTTTGTGCTGGACTACGAGTGCCAGGACTCTATCGGCCGCGTCCGGGCCTTCTTCGGGAATTACCTGGTTATGGTCCGGGCCTATGCCTATCTGCTGGAGCTGGGGGCGCAAGGGGTGCTGGATGTGACGCACCACGCCGTACTGAACGCCAACTATGTGCGTTCCAAGCTGCGAGGCCTGTACGACATGCCCTTCGACCGCACCTGCATGCACGAATGTGTGGTCACCGACCACAACCTGAAGAAGTTCCACGTCAGCAACGTGGATGTGGCCAAGGGGCTCATCGATCGTGGGTTCCATCCGCCGACAATGTCCTTCCCGATCAACGTTCACGGCGCGCTGATGATAGAGCCCACCGAGAACGAGGCGATGGAAGACCTGGATTTGCTGGTGGAAGCACTGTCTGAGATCGTTCAGGTTGCCGAGACGGATCCCGAGTCGCTGCACACAGCGCCGCATCTGACGCACTTCAGCCGGTTGGATGAGGCGAAAGCCGCCCGGCAGCTTCTGTTGACGGCAGATATGCTTCCCAGCGAAGGGGAAGCGGAATAGCCCCGAGGACGCTCCCCTGGACCCCCCTGAAAGGCTCGAAAGAGTAAGGGGTGGAGAGGGGGGGCGGTCCGACACAGGCACAATATCCTTGACTTTTTCTGGCCTTGGTCGCACGATAACGCAACCCTATGGCTGGGTGAAGTGAAGTGGAGAGGAGTTCTTGCAATGTTGACGGTACATGCCAAGCCGGGCGAATTTGAGCAGCGCTGGTTTCTCGTGGATGCGCAAGACGAGGTCCTGGGACGACTGGCCAGCCGAATCGCTATGGTCCTGAGAGGAAAGAACAAGGTCGACTACACGCCGCACGTGGACACGGGTGACTTCGTGGTCGTGGTGAACTGTGAAAAGATCGCCATGACGGGCCGTAAGTGGGACCAGAAGGTCTATTACCGCCACACCAAGTTCCCGGGTGGTATTCGTGAGACCAGCGCGGTCCGTATGCGGGACACTCATCCCGAGCGGATGCTTTATCTTGCCGTGAAAGGCATGCTGCCCAAGAATCGTTTGGGCCGCTCCGTCATCAGCAAGCTGAAGATCTATGCGGGTCCCGAGCATCCCCATGCTGCTCAGAAGCCCGAGCCCGTTGTCTTCACGAAGAAGTCTTAGTAGGGGAGAACCGACATGGTCGCTTCGTCTAAAGAAATCAGCGCAACGGGCCGTCGCAAGACCGCTACCGCTCGCGTTTGGATCCAGGAAGGTACTGGCCGCATCCTTGTGAACAACAAAGAAGCCCCGGTCTATTTCTGCCGTCCCGTGCTTATCATGCAGATCGAGCAGCCCCTTCAGGCCGCCAATCTGCTGAACAAAATCGACATCAAAGTGCGTGCCAAAGGCGGCGGTCTTTCTGGCCAGGCCGGTGCCACGCGCCACGGTATCGCTCGGGCGTTGATCCTGTTCAACCCCGAACTGCGCCCGGTCCTGAAGCGCAATGGCTTCTTGACCCGAGACTCTCGTATGGTCGAACGTAAGAAGTACGGCCAGCCTGGCGCTCGCGCTCGGTACCAGTTCTCCAAGCGGTAATCCCTCAGGGTTCCGCATCCCTCGTATGCCCGGCATCGCCCTCGGGTCTCTCTAGGCCCGAGGCTGTTGGGGCGGCCGCCGGGCACCGCTTAACCATTTCAGGAGGCGGTCATGGCGTCTGACAAATTCACTGTCACCGTAGAGGAAGAGATCCGTAGTTCCTATCTGGACTACGCGATGAGCGTCATCATCGGACGTGCCCTCCCGGATGCCCGAGATGGCTTAAAACCCGTGCACCGGCGTGTCCTCTTCGCCATGCACGAACTCAAAAATACCTGGAACTCTTCTTACAAAAAGAGCGCTCGTATCGTCGGCGATGTCATCGGTAAGTACCATCCCCATGGTGACCAGGCCGTTTATGACACCATGGTCCGTATGGCGCAGGATTTCAGCATGCGTTACATGCTGGTGGATGGCCAAGGAAACTTCGGCTCCATCGACGGTGACCCGCCTGCCGCCATGCGTTATACCGAAGTCCGTATGGCCCGACTGGCCAGCGAAATCCTGGCCGATCTGGACAAAGAAACCGTCGACTTCATCCCCAACTATGACGGCTCCTTGGAAGAACCGCTGGTGATGCCCGCCAAGTTCCCCAACCTGCTGGTCAACGGCTCCAGCGGTATCGCCGTGGGTATGGCCACCAACATTCCGCCCCACAACATGGGCGAAGTGCTCGATGCCACCCTGCATCTCATCGACAATCCCACCGCCACCGTGGAAGAACTGATGCAGTTCGTCCCGGGGCCCGATTTCCCCACCGCCGGTTTCATCTATGGCATTGAAGGAATCCG
>CAYTWV010000108.1:0-10951 GCA_964442235.1 uncultured Myxococcales bacterium
GGCAGCGGTCCTTCGCCACGCATGCAGGGCTGCTTTCCCTGCTCCGCTGCCGGGCCTGGCGGGGGCGAGGGATCGCCCCCCGTGCCCCCGTTAGGGCAGTGCGGTGGCTAGCGCCGGAGTGCTCCAGCGGAGACGGGGCCGACAGCCCCTTCTCCGCTCCTCTTCCCCGCAGGGTTGAGGTCACGCAACAGGTCTCAATTGCCACCCGGCAGTCGCAAGGTCGGTCTCAACACATGTTGTGGTGAACGTATACACTTGACTCCGGAATCCCCGTCCGACATAAGCAACCAATGCGTCAGGGAATGAAGATAGAACATGTCACGTAGGGACCACCCCCGCCGTCATTTATGTGGGGGCGGAGTACTCCGTAGTCGGTTTTGAACTGGCGTGGAGGAAGGTGGCCGCCGTCACTGAGGTTTTCCCAGAGAAGACAGAGCTATTGGAACAGTCGTTCCAGTTTTCGGTCGCTGAGGCCGAGTCGGAGTCAGGATTGGGCTACGAGGGTGGTCTGGGCTGGGCGCCACGGGCAGTGCTCATTAATTACCCCAGGGGTTACCGTCAAGTGGCATCGAACCCGTATCTTGGGACTTGGGGGGTATTCTCTGGCATACGGGACAACCAGGCCCAAAGAGAGCTTCTGCTTCTACTCTCCGGCTGGTACGATCCCGGCGAAGAGACCGAGTTGGTTGATGAGATCGCTTGGTCGTCAGATCACGAGTCTGCCGTAGAGGGTGTCCTCGTGCTCTCCCCCGGCGGACCGGATCTTCTATAATGAAGGAGTGCACTATGCGAACCTCTGCGTTTCTTTGTTTTTTGGTCTTGGCGTGTTCTTGCGAGACCGTCGAGGACAATTGGGACGAACCGAAATGCGCGGTAACCGAGCGGGTGGATCGCATCGAAGAGGTAGCCGACATCGAGCTACCCTACACCCCGACCGAATTGGCGGCGAAGACCAAGGGAACCTACACCGTGACCTTGCCCAATGGCAACGAGATTGCAATCACACTCGAAGCCGGGGTGGCGGATGGCCTGTTCGACGACTGCGAGATAGATTGCCCCTTGTGCGCGGGTTCCGGTAACTACTCCTGGCGTCTCGAGTGCAGGGATCCAAGGGAGAGTAAGGGCGGCCTCCATGTGCGTATTGGCTGGGATCGAACGGATCTGCCCGGCTGGGGACCGGCAAACGGCGAGGAATATGGTCGATGCCAAGGCTTCTATATGGGTGCCGGCGGTCATTTGTTCCTTGATGGGCGACAGGTTACCTTCACAAGCGCAATGTTCTTGCCAAAGGTGCCATTTGTATACTTTGACGACAGAGATACATCATGGTACATGTGCTCTAATGGCGAAGGCACAGAAATTTGGGCAGATAGCTCGCAATTCTATTTAGAACCCGAAGACATTCCCCCTACCAGCGCCAAATATATTGACGTCTCAAACTGCCTGAAAATGGTGAAACAAATCCAGAAGTGACGCCAAGACGAGTGTATCCTTCAGTGGATGCCGCTCTTGACGTAGGTTTCTGCTCGTGGCTTGGCCCAGCGGTTGGGCAGGAGAGTGTCGAGATCCTCGTCGGGCGTAGTATCGATGCGGCGCAAGACGTCGGCAAGGTAGAGTTCGGGGTTCACGTCGTTGGCCTGAGAACCGGCCACCTGGCCCTAGCCGTCGCCCGCGTGCTGTGCCAAGACTCAAATGCCCTTCATCCCCGCCCGCACAGCGGCCCCGAGGCCATTCGATTGGTGCAGTTTTGAACTGGTCCGCAGTTGTTGATCCGTCGGATGGGGCGGAGGACAATCTTGGCGTTTTGGTCGCCAGGAAATCATCGCCATACTATGTGTCCTGGACGAACCTGGCGACAATCCTACTTCCGGGTTCTGCTCCCATATGGAATCAGCCCACGGATTTGGATGACGATTTGGTGCATGACAATGGCGGCGATGATGTGAAGGATGAGTGGTGGTGCCAGAATTGTGATTTGTGGTACACTCAGACGAATTGAGGAGGGTCTTCATGAGACATCTGCTGTTTGGACTGTTTGCGCTGACGTTGGGTTGTGGAGATGACCCGACGGGCTCTTGCGGTGAGCATTATGAGCCCAGCGACCTTCCATATACTCATTTTTGCTCCGTGGTTCAGCTCTGCAGGACAGGATCAGCGGATCTGTCGACACCGTTCATCATCGAGTGCGGGAGTTCTCAAGAGATTTGGAGCTCAATCAGCCCTTGCCTCGACCCCGACCTTGAGTGCCGCTGGGTACCTCCGGGCGACAATGCCTACGACTTGGGGCTGGTATCGGCCAAAGACTGCGAGACGCTGTTGACTTGTTTGGCTGACTTGGGACTGTAGGTGATCGCTGGGGCGGGTACAACCGCCCTTTGGCCCGGACGTGCAATTGGCGGCCTGGCAGCATGGGCCCATTGGCTGCATCGCCTGCGGCCGCACGCGCCGCAACAGATCTCAACCGCCATGTTGCCACCCCCGCCGATCACACCCCTCGCCTACGCGTTCCTTGTGTCCCACTTCCCCTTGTTGTAATCTCCGCTGGCACTGAAGGGATGAGGACCATGGGCAAGTACGAACGCATTCAAATCTCGGCAATGGCCGCAGCAGCCAAAGTCAATTCCGGAGACGTGGTCTATGTGACCGGCGGACCTACGCAGCCCGCTGCATTCCTGGAAGCGCTTGGCGCACGAACCGGCATGCACGACGTCACCGTCTATTCGACCTACACCCTGTTGGCTACCGATGCCATGGTCCGGCAGGCGCTGGGCGGCACCATGGGCGGCCCCAGACATCCCACGTTCCGCACGTTCCTGGTGGGACCCGGCGAACGGGAAGCCGCCAAAGAAGGCGCCGTCGAATTTGTTCCGTGCAGCGCTGCCGATATCCCCGACCTCTTCCGCAGGGAACGCATCGATGTCGTGGTTATTGGCTGCGCTGCCCCCAAAGAAGACGGGACTCTCAATTTTTCGTGTAGCTGTGGGTTCACTCGAACCATCCTCGAAAACGCCAAAGCCAAAGAGGCCCTCATCCTCGCCGAAGTCAATCCGCAACTCCCGTACTGTTTCGGCGATACCTCGTTCCCCGTTGATGATGTGGACTATATCGTCTTGTCCGACCACGCGGTCAACGAGTCGCCTACCGAGTTGGCCCCGGGGCAGGAAGCACACGCCATCGGCGGATTTATCGCAGGGCTGGTGCCCGACGGCGCCACACTTCACATTGGCCTGGGCAGCCTGGTTGCCCGCTCGGTCACCGCACTGGAGTGCAAACGCAACCTTGGGGTTCACTCGGAGTACATCGGGGAAGCCATCCTGACCCTTTGGGAGAAGGGAGCCGTCACGTCCGCAGAAAAGACCTTCATGCCCGGGATGTGGGTG
This sequence comes from uncultured Myxococcales bacterium, assembly GCA_964442235.1. Taxonomy (GTDB): domain Bacteria; phylum Myxococcota_A; class UBA9042; order CAIXZC01; family CAIXZC01; genus CAYTWV01. The sequence continues at coordinate 3,381 of CAYTWV010000108.1, forward strand.
GGTAGTTATGCTGCGGGAAGTCGTCGGTTGTATAATTATATTGATAAGAATGACTCAGTGCAGATACACTCTCTGGATTTTGTTGCACGAATAAAGAATATCTCCCGTAATAAGAAAATGGTGTCTATCACCCAGGCGTCCCAAGTGGACTTGACCGGCCAGGTGGCGATCCTTCCTTCGGATTACGACAGCCATAGCTATCTTGGAGTTCAGCATGCGTTCCACCGGGGCGCCGCGTTGTCCGAGGGGGGCATGGGGATCCTGGTGCTTCCGGCTCAACCCCCGGATTCCGCATGTTCAAACATCGTGAGCCGGCTGGACATCGGGGCTACGGTGGTCATTCCGTCCTATGATGTAGATATCGTAGTTACCGAACATGGGGTCGCCCGTCTGAAGGGCAAATCCCGTGCCCAACGGGCGTTGGACCTGATTGCCGTCTCGCCTCCGGCCACGCGGCCCAACCTGATGGCCCAAGCTCGCAAACAGGGACTGCTCTAGGCCTCGGGGTTCTTCGATGGACTGGCTTTTTTCGGTCGCAAAGGCTCGGTCCCGAGGGCCATGGCTCCGCTAGTGAATCAAAATGGTGTGCCGTGGAGAATGTGATGAAACTTGTAATCCTCTGGTGTTTTGTGGCCCTGGTGATGGTCTCCTGCGATACCTCCACGTCCACGGAAAAGGACGAACCGGCCGCCAACGTCAATCCGATACTCGAGGAGGTGGCGGGCACGGCCGTGGTGGCGCTGAAATCGGACGCGTTCGATAAACTCTCGCTGAAGCAGAAGCTCTTTGTGTTCTACCTGTACAAAGCGGCCATCTCCGGTCGTGACATCGCATGGGACCAGAACCATGCGCAGGCCTTGGTTCTGCGGCGCCTTCTGGATGGAATCAGCAGCGTGGCTCACGTCCTTCCCGAGGAGTTGGCCGGCCGAATTCGTAGTTACCAGAAGCAACTCTGGCTGAATAACGGACCCTATCAGGAGCGAACCAAGGCCCGTATCCCCGTTCCCTTCACAAGGCAGGAATTGGCCGAAGCCGTGGGGCTGGCGCTGGCCCAGGGCGGCAGCCTGGGGGTGGATGCGGACAAAGTGGGGGCCCTTCTGGCCGATCTGGACCCTCTGCTTTTTGACCCCCTCTATTTGCCGTTGTCCACCAACAAGAACCCCGGGGTGGGCGGCGACATGCTGCGTGACAGCGCAGCGAATTTCTATCAGGGCCTTACTGTTGCCGATCTGGCCGGTTTTCAGGAGAATTTTGCCCAGAATTCAAGGCTGGTTCGAACCTGCGACAAGAAGAACCGCTGCAAAATCGAGGAGCAGGTCTACAGGGCCGGCCAGCGTGAAACCATGGGCAAAAAGTGGCTGGTAGAGCCCGGCTTGTACGCCCCGGCGCTGGAGAAGGTCATCGAGAATCTGGACAAGGCCCTGGCCTATGCAGAACCGGGCCAGGAGAAGAGTATCCGACTGCTGATGGACTATTTCCGCACCGGAGACCCGGCCCTGTTCGGCCAGGCCAGCATCGCCTGGCTGGGCCAGGAATTCGAAGTAGACATGATCCTGGGTTTCATCGAGACCTACAAAGATCCCCGGGGCCTCAAGGGCCAATACGAAGGGCTGGTTTATGTGAAGGACCCCGCATTTTCCAACCTGATGACCGTGCTTGCCGAGTTGGCAGGTCACTTTGAGCAAAACCTTCCCTACGCCCCGCAATACCGCAATGAAGCCGTTCGTGTCCCCGTGGCGCAGGCTATCCAGGCCATCGTCGGGGTGGGACACGCAGGGCCCTTTGTGCCCGGGGGCATCAACCTGCCCAACGCCCAGTGGATTCGAGAGAAACACGGCTCTCGCAGCGTTTTGCTGACCAACGTCATGGAAGCAGCCAACCGGGCCATGGCCGGCAAGGTTTCAGGGGAATTCGCCCTGCCCAAAGACAGAGCCAGCCTGGTGCGTTATGCCCTGGAAGTGGCCCGGGCCAAAGTGGCGCTGCATGAAGTCATCGGGCATGGCTCGGGCAAGGTCAACCCCAACTTGAAGGGAGACCCCGCCACCTACCTGCTGGATACGTACTCTACGCTGGAGGAAGCCCGCGCAGACCGCGTAGCCCTCTATTGCCTGGCCGACCCCATCCTGGTCGAGAAGGGGATTTTGTCATCCAAAGAGGCCGTCGAAGCCGGCTACAAGGACTATCTGATGGGCGGGCTGGTCGTTCAGGCCAAACGTGGGGCCACCGGACGTCTGGAGGACGACCACATGAGGGCACGCCACTTGATCGTCCGCTATATCATCGAGCAAGGCGCAGGCAAAATCGTCCAGGAACAGGGGAAGACCTATTACGTGTTGAACGACGTCGATTCGGCCCGCAAGGCCGTGGGCGAACTTCTGGCCGAGTTGATGCGCATCAAGGCAGAAGGCGACCGGCCCGCTGCAGTGGCGCTTTTCGACCGCCTGATCAATGACTCGAACCCCGCGCTGCGGGACGAAGTCGCTTCCAGATCCTCCAAGGCCCAGGTACCCCGGTTCCTGGCGTTCCACACCCCCGAGTTGCATCTTGTCATCGACGACAAAGGGGAAGTGACGGACGTGGCCGCCGAAATGAACGATTTCGCAACGACCATGCTGCAGTGGGACATGCTGGGTCCATGATTGTGCTTTGGAGGAGACCTTGGACTTCATACCCGTTCGAAAACAGAGCATTGCCGACGAAATCACGTCGCAAGTTCTGAAGATGATCCTGCAGGGTGCCATCAAACCCGGCGAACGCCTGCCTCCCGAACGCGAATTGGCCGTCCAGTTCCGGACCAACCGGAACACCCTGCGAGAGGCCATTCGCAATTTGCAAACCCTTAACCTGGTTGTGGCCAGGCAAGGGGATGGCCTGATCGTCCGCGACTTCTGGCAGGATGGCGAGCTGAACCTGCTGCCTCACGTCCTTCAGGAAATCCATGAAGACTCGGTCCGGATGGAGATTCTGCGGGATATGATGACCCTTCGTGCCGTGTTGCTGGAAGAGGTGGTCGAAGCCCTCGCCCTGGCCGGCACCGCCGAAGCGTTTCAGCGGCTGCGAGGTCTGGTGCAACTGCAACGGGATCAGGCCGAGGACCCCGAGAAGCGTATCCGCACCGACTTGGATTTTAATGTGGCGATGGTCGAAGGATCGGGGCGACCAGCCTATCGCTGGGTCTTCAACACCCTTTCCAGGCTTTACCGTGAGCTGATCTTTCAGTTTCCACTGCTTTGGGTTTTTGCCGAGAACTACGCCGAGACTCTCTCTCAGGTCGTCGAATTGGCCGCTGCCGGCAATGGGCCCGCTGCCCGATTGAAGCTTCGCCAGCATCTGGCCGACGGCGACAAACTGGTGCTGGCAAGTCTGCAGCATGTTCGTGAACTGCTGGACTGAAATTGAGCCCGAAGGGGCCTCGAGCCCATGGAGTTCCCCATGAAACGCTCAAAACAAACACTCCCGCTTTTTCTGGTAGCCGCATTTTTTGCCGCTTCCGCACCCTTGGCACAGGGCCAGGAACGCTCCTTGCCCCAGGGTCCGCCCATCTATGGCCATGGAACGGCCTGGCCCTCGCCCTGGCTGGGTTTGGATGGCAATCCCGCAGGATTGGGGGCCACCCCGGGTGAAATCGGGGTTTGGGGTGGGCGACGTCTCTTGGGGGGCGGGTTGGGACTCTCGCTGGGAGGCCTGAAACTGAGTTCCACGGTGGACTATCTGATGCCCTCGGGCACTCCCGAGCTGTGGCGCTACGGTTTGGGGCTGGCGTTGGCACCCTCCCAGGCCTTCGTGCTGGCCGGGTACTGGAAACCCATGTGGCAAACCGGTAAACAGGGCGCAGAACTCGATGGCTGGAGCCTGGGAACCCTGATTCGCCCGGCTCGATGGCTCAGTCTGGGATTTGAGGCCCATAACCTTGGGCGAGAACACCTCGGGGCCGGAGGCAACGTGCTTCTGGCCGGCGGGTTTGCCCTTCGCCCCTTCGGCGACCGCTTCACCATCGGGGCCGATTGTGCAACCAGCCATGACGCAGACTTCTGGGACATCTCGGGCTTCTTCGGCTGGGAATTCCTGGACGGAATCCGCATCGGTGCCAGCGGCGGTGCCGTGGATGTCCAAGACACTCCGTCTGTTTGGGCCGGAGGCAGCATCAGCCTCATGATTCCTCACGGGCAGTCCCTGTTTGAAGCCGGAGTCAGCGCACCGGACTCTGCCTTCGAGTACCTTGCGGCAGGCCGCCTTGCAAGCCAGTCGCCCGCCAGGACGCTGGACACCGGTGCCAAGGTCGTTCGCATGACCCTGGCAGTGGGATCCGAAATGCCCGGCACTGCCTTTTTTGCTCCTCGAAGTGCGTCGTTGCTGGAACAGCGTCTGATGCTTCAGAAACTGGCCCGGGATCCCGACGTGGCCGGCGTCGTGATTCGCATCCAGCCCGGTTCCGGAGGCTGGGCCGCAGTCCAGGAAGTGGGGCGTTCTCTGGCCGAATTAAGGGCCTCGGGTAAACAAGTTGTGGCATACCTGTATGGCGGTTCTAATAAAGAGTACTATCTGGCCTCTTTTGCTCACCGCATCGTGGTGCATCCCGCTGCCGTATTGTCCTTCACGGGCATTCGGGCCACCATGACCTTCTTCGCCGACTTGCTGGCATCGCTTGGCGTCCAGGCCCAATTCGTTCGCATCGGGCCGTGGAAAGGCTATCCCGAGTCCTTCACAAACAACGCCCCTTCGCCTCAACTGTTAGAGTCCCAAACCACCATGCTGGATGATGTGTATGCCCAATTGTTGGGGCCCATCGCTTCCAATCGCTCGGTCACGCCCCAAGTCGTCCAGCAGTGGGTAGACGCCGGGCCACAGACCCCCCGCAAAGCCTTGGCCATGAAGATGATCGACGAGGTCTCGGATCTGGACGAGATGAAGAGCCTTGAAGAGTTGGGGTTGAAAGGCGCCCCCGTGGTGAACGGGTATCCCTTCGAGGATCGGCAGGAGGACACCTGGGGTCCCCAGGCCGACGTGGCGGTCTTGATTTTGGAAGGCACGCTGGTGGATGGGCCCAGCGGGGGCGTTCCTGGTTTCGGAACCATGACCGGTGCCGACGACATCGTGCCCCTGATCAAGTCCATGGAAAAGGACCCCGGCATAAGCGCCGTCTTGGTGCGGGTGAACAGCCCCGGTGGTTCCCCGCTTGCTTCCGACCGAATCTTGACGGCCCTCAAGGCCCTGGCCAAAGCCAAACCCGTTGTGATCTCCATGGGGGATGTGGCCGCTTCCGGCGGGTACTACCTCTCGATGTCCGGGGCCAAAGTGCTGGCGATGCCGGGTACCATCACCGGATCCATCGGAATCTATTTCGGAAAGTTCGTCATCAGCGGATTGCTGGACCGACTTCAAATACGGCGAACCCATCTGGAACGCGGTCAACATTCGGGCTGGAACGACATGGACAGACCCTTGACCCCCGAGGACCTTGCTTTTGCGCAAGAACGACTGGCCGAGTATTACGACTTGTTCCTGCACCACGTAGAGACCGCTCGCTCCATGCAGCGCACCGAGTTGGAGAAACTGGCCGAAGGCCGCGTCTTTTGTGGTGAAAGGGCCCTGAAGTACCGGTTGGTGGACCAGGAGGGCGGTGTCCTGGAAGCACTGCAGATCCTTCGGGAGACTCTGGATGTGGATGCCGACCGAGACGTCTCGCTGCAATTCTATCCCAGGCCAACCTTTGCCATGGCCCTGCAAAAGAGCTTTGGGCTGGCCCTTGGTGTTGCGACGGCTCAGCAGCTTGATGGCGTGCTGGAATCCCTGGGGCAGTTGCTTGGTGCCAGGGTGTGGGCCATGGACCCTTCATTGCCGCTGGCATTTGACTAGCTGTTGTACCTTTTTTCTCCTATTTGCCCCCTTTCCACGATACAGGTATAAGGCGATGGGGCCATGGGGCCCGGGAGGTGTTTGATGCGCAGTATTTGGATGGCAAGTGTGGCTCTGGCCTGGTTGCTGGTTCTGCTTCCTGCTTGTGGAAGTTCGGGCGGGGGCGATGCCGACACGACCGACTCCGTAAGCTTCCAGGATGGTTCCGACGAGGATCTGGCAGAGGTGGTTATTCCCGATGTCGTTCCCGATTTCGGGCCCGAACCCGATGAGATCACCCTCCCTGACACCAAACCCGTGGACGAAATCAGCCAGCCCGACACGGCCTGTTTGCCCCAGTGCGGCGCCAAAGAGTGCGGCGATGACGGTTGCGGAGGCAGTTGCGGTACCTGTGATGGCGGTCTGGTCTGTTTGCCCGAAGGGCTTTGTGTGCCACCGGCCAACCCGCCGGAAGTGGGCACATTGGTCATCACAGAAATCATGGTGGACCCCAAAGCGGTGAAAGACACCGATGGCGAATGGTTCGAGATTCGCAACACCACGGCCAACGCCATCAACCTGCAAGGGCTGGTGGTGACCGACGAGGGAACCGAGACCTTCACCATCACCGAACTGACCCACTTGGGACCCAATAAACACCTGGTGCTGGGGCGAAGCAGTAAGATGAGCGAGAACGGCGGAGTGGCCGTTGGTTTTGTCTATACCAAATTCGATTTGACCAACGAGAAGGACAAAATTGTCCTGAAGTTGGGCGACGTGGTCATCGACAGCGTCTCCTGGGACGCCACTTGGGCCATTCCCTCGGGAGCCAGCCTCTCACTTCCCCCGGAAAAACAGAACTACGAACTTAATGACAGTTCCACGGCATGGTGCCCTTCCACCACCTTCATCCTGGGCGAGACCGGCGACATGGGAACTCCCGGCGTCATCAACCTCACGTGTGATTCCCAGGTGTGCGTGCCTGCTTGTGAGGGCAAACAGTGCGGTCCCAACGGATGTGGCGGGGAATGCGGCACGTGCATTCCGGGTACCTCTTGTTCGGGCGGGCTTTGTGTCGCTCAAACCGGCCAGGCACCCACCGTCGGGGATTTGATCGTCAACGAACTGATGATCAACCCCAAGAACAGCAGCGATACCAACGGAGAGTGGATCGAACTCCGGAACCTCTCTTCGAAAGACCTTCAGTTGATGGGACTTCAAGTTTCCGACGCCGAAGGCGACTCCTTCACCGTGGCCACGCCTCTGACCCTGCCCCCACTGGGATTTGTGGTCCTGGGCCGCAACGCCACAGCGGATATGAATGGCGGCTATGCCCCGGACTATGTGTTTACCGGCTTCACCCTGGCCAACACCGCCGACGAAGTCATCGTGAAGTTCGAGGGCGTGGTTCTGGACCAGGTGCTTTATACCACCACCGCTGCGGATCCTACGGGCAACTGGTCCATCCCTGATGGCAGCAGCTTGGCCGTTTCACCCGATGTGACCTCGCCCGAAGGCAATGATTTGCCCGGAGCCTGGTGCCAGCAAGAGGCGCTGATGCCTCTGGTGGTTGCCCCCAACCCCGCGGACAAAGCCACCCCTGGCAAAGCCAACGTCTGCAAGTAGTTCCCCACAGGTATTGCCTTCCCGAAGTGTGTTAATCGGACGCCCACTCCCTGACGGGGCCGTCGAAAAAGTCCAGGGGTTGGGGGGACGGAGTGTACTAATCAGTGCCA
>CAYTWV010000109.1:0-3915 GCA_964442235.1 uncultured Myxococcales bacterium
AACTCTACGCCGACCTTCTTCAGCAGGTTTTGCGTCCACGCACCCACGGCCAGCACCACCACCGGCGCATCCACCTGCCCGGACGTAGAGTTCACCCCGTAGACTTTGCCATTGGCGTATCGAAGGTCCGTCACTTCAGTGAAATTCTCGAATGTGACCCCCAGTTTCCGGGCCGCTTCATAGTAGGCGAATGTGGTCAGGAAGGGGTCCACATGGCCGTCTCGCTTGTGGTAGGTAAACCCCACCGCATCCTGGGCAGCAACGCCGGGGCATATCTCCCCGGCCTCTTTGTGGCCGACGACCCGGCTCTGAATTCCCAGGCTGTTTTGCAGTGCAACATTTTTCTGAAGCTGCTCAAGTTCGTGCTCTCGGTAGGCCACCATGAGATAGCCTTCCTGGTTCAGGCCAATGCCCATGCCCAGTTCTTCTTCCAGAGCTTCAAAGCGTTCGACACACGCCAGCCCCAGGCGGCAATTCATCTCGGTGCCCCACTGGGCCCTGAAACCGGCACCACAGCGGCCCGTGGCCCCCGAACAGACACTGCCCTTTTCCAACACCAGGATGTTTTTCACACCGGCTTTGGCCAGATAGTAGGCGATGGCGCAGCCCTGAATCCCTGCACCAACGATGACCACATCCGCTCGGTCTTTCATGGGGTCACCTCGTCCTTGGCAGCACCCTCTACCACGGCTCCCAACTTCACGCGTCGAGTGAAGGGGCGGAACGTACCCGGAGGCACATCGGCTACCCGTTTGCCCGTCATCAGAGCGATTTCCCGAAGGATGATCTCCCGGCAACCTCGCCCTTGGCAGGGTCCCATGCCCACCCTGAGAATTCGCTTCAACTCATCGAAGGTGTGATACCCCCGAGAAATCCAGGTGCGCACTTCACCCAGGGTCACTTCCTCACAACGGCACACCACGATGTCGTCGCTTCGATTCGCCATGGTCAGGCCTCCACTCGAATGGCCCGTACGTCGTTCACCAAGACCTTGGGCACCTCCACATGGACCACAAGAGTCTTGTCCTTGTGAGGCTCCAACACCCTTACCACCTTGCCGCTTCCCACATTCTTGCCCACTCGATTAAGCAACTGAGCCATCTGGCCGACGGTGGGTCTGGGCAAAAACTCATAGGGTAACTTCATCAAGGCCGTGTCGGCGGCATAGGACATGTCTGCCACAAAGCAGGCCAGCCCCGGGCAGACCGCCACACAAAGCCCACAGCCCGTGCACTTGGGGTAGTCCACTTTGGGCACGTCGTTGATGTCCTGGAAGGCCACGATGGCCCCCGTGGGACAACTGGTATGGCAGGGATTACAAGGAATCCGCTGAGGACACTCTACGATGACCAACCCACCCTTCTTGGTGGCCCACAACTCGGCCGGAGGCAGCTCCGCTCCGGGTTTGGCCTCGGTCAACACGCCAGACGCAAACAACAGTTCCCGGTCAGGCATCGACATCGTCACCCCTCACAATCACATCACCAACGGTTCACCATGGCCTGCATGATGCCCATGCAGATCTTCTCGCCCACTTCGCCGGCTCGCAGGTCGGACAGGCGGTTCCAGTACTGATCATACCGTCGGCTATACTCTTCGGGCTTAACCTGACCAAGGCTGGACGCCGCCGCAAGGCCGGCCAGCCTGCCTTCCACCATGGCCGACGAGGCCTCCTCGATGCCGGCGCAATCGCCCGCGACCCAAATGTGGTCCCGACTGGTGCGCATGGACTTGTCCCGTTTGGCCACGTACCCGCACAACTGCGTGATATGGGTCATCTCACATCCGGCTTGCCACAGCAGTTCCACGTTGGGAGAAAGTCCCACGGCAAGGCAGATAATGTCGCAGTCGATTCGGGTGGGAAGCCCCAAGGGCCGAAAATCCTGGTCCACGGCCTGCAACATGGCCCCGTCCACTTCCCGATCTCCCAGCGCTTCGGTCACCGTGTGCCGCAAGTAGATGGGCACCCCCAATCGTCGCACTTTGGCCGCATGGACCCAATAGCCGCCTACCCGGTCCATGGCCTCGACGATTCCAACAACCTGGACGCCGGCCTGCATCAACTGATAGGAAACAATCAGGCCGATGTTGCCGGCGCCGACCATCAGCACCCGGTTCCCGGGCCGAACTCCGTACGAGTTCATCAGAGTCTGAACCGCCCCGGCCCCGTACACTCCCGGCAGGTGATTCTTCAGGAAGGGAATCAACTTTTCGTTAGCGCCCGTGGCCATGATCAAACGTTCCGGCCGAATCTTGGTGTAGTCGGATTCGCCAGTCAGCAACGCCACCGAGCCGTCCTCGGCATAGTAGGAAAGCGCCGTGGTGTCGGACTTCACCTGGATTCTTCCGGCGTACTGCTCCATTTCCGCAAGCAGGACGTCCGCTATTTTGAACCCTCGGGTCCCCGCATATTCGTGTTTGGACCCGAAGAACTTGTGCGTCTGCTTCACCAACTGGCCGCCCAAATGCAGGTCGCTGTCCACCAGTGTCACATCCACACCAAACGAAGCGGCCTCCAACGCAGCACACAGGCCGGCAGGACCGCCACCCACTACCAACAACGGTGTCTCACGCACGAGAGCCCCCCTCCAATGTCGGTTCCATGGGAATCACCCCCCGCCCTATCTGCGTCTCGACTTTCATCCCCTCTTTCAGGGGAGTCACGCACGTACGCACATTGGGAATCCCGTCCACGACCATAAAACACGAGGAGCAGTTTCCGATGGCGCAGAAGAAGCCGCGGGGCTGGTGCAGATGAGGGGTCTCACGATAGACGCGCACCCCGGCGGCATGAAGCGCCATGGCGATAGGCTCGCCTTCAAATCCTTCCAGCGAGTTGCCGTCCAGAAAGAACGCCACCCGCCTTCCGTGTTTGAATTCCAGAATAGGGTGAGATTTTATGATGTTCCCTTCCACCGATGCACCTCCTTGAGCGACCCCCAGGGTAAGGGCCCGCACACCGGATTCGTGGGAATCTTCGCCCGCCAACGTGTTGCGTCAAGGGATTTCTGGACCGTTACGCTCCGAACGCTGAAGGATAGCCTTCGCCGTGTGAACATCGGTCACCAGATAGTCCAAAAATCGGGCCGCTGCACAGATGGCAGCAACCTTGTGCTGACCGCCTGCCGCCCCCACCACCCGAGTCTGAAGTCCCTCGGCTCGCCGAACGGTCCGATCCAGATTCTCGAACTTTGAGTAGGTGAACACATGGTCAAAATAGCTCAGAGTCTCGTTGGACCCGCCAAACACCGGCTTTCCCGTCTCGTCAAAGGGCCAGTAGGAGATCTCGCCTACCACCCCTCGCTTGTACAGGTTCTCGGCATCACGCGTCACCACATGCGTCAAAAAATCGAAACCAGGCGTCAGACCCTGAGTCGACAAACGTCGCGTCAGTGCCCCAACTCCCACAAACACCCAATCCGCACTGAAGGCCGATTCAAAGATCTCTTTGTCCAAAATTTGCTGGCAAGCCTCTCGGCCCAAGATCTCGACCAGGGCCGGAGTACTGACAAACGCCGTTCCACGGCACTCGGGAAACCGGTCCAAGAACAGCACCACCAACGACGCCGGACTCATGATGTGGAACTGCGAAACCGCCACCACCGAGTCCGCAAACACACGCAGGCTGGTGTAATGGGTCCGAATTCGCTTAATCATCTCCCGCATGGTCATGCTGCACGACAACGTCACCGACTGCCCGTCCCGCACGTGTTCGTCAAAAAACTTCGCTGCCTGGTACCCAATGATATTGCGGAGGATGTTGTTGTCATAAGTCCGATAGGGGTTGCCTACCACCATGGCCCCTTGAAGGCCCAAGGCATCGCTCAATTCGTTCTCGATGCCCCCTTCTCGAGGAAGGGCCACATCCAACTGCAGCAGTTTGTAGGCCCCACGCTTCAGATTGGTGATGTCCTT
>CAYTWV010000109.1:3925-10028 GCA_964442235.1 uncultured Myxococcales bacterium
AGGCCCCACGGCATCTTCCGAAAACTCCTCCTTCATCGCTTCGATGATCTCGTCATTGGACGGGAACTCGGAACGTTTGGCGAAGTAGTTGGCCATAAATTGGGCGATAGCCAGTTCTTTCAGCGCCTTGGGCGCTTTCCTCACTCGATCAGACATGATTCGGAACCCCCGGAGTGCTCTGGTCCGACCCTAACCGAACCCGGTGCGGACGTGCAAGGACAAATTCGCGGGTTTCAGCCGCCTATTGCCAGACCCAGAACTGCCACGAACGCACGTAGACTGCCGTCCACCACGCCCTTGCCTCTTCTCTGCCCTGACCCACGGCCCACGCTTGCCCCAAAGACTGCGTCGCCAGATCCAAGTCTCCAGCCTTTGCAGCCAAAACTCAGCGAACCAGGTCCAACGGGTAGTCGTCCGCTCCCTCAGCATAACGGGCCATGGCAAGACGCCTGGAATCCGACAGATCGGACCCAGCCTCTGCTTTAAAGCGGGCAAGCAGCAACTTCTCGTCCCTGCTCAGATACCTGTCTGGGCCATTGGGACCCAACGCCTGAAGCCAATAACCACGCCACAACACCCCGGCAACGCGAATGCGATCCATGTCTAACGCCACCCCGGTTCCCAACAAGCCCGCAGCAAAGGCACGCTCCACAAACGGTCCGGAGAGTTTCCTGAGCGCACTCAAATCCTCGTCCCCCGGGTTCTGAATCATCCACTCGGCCAACGTCCCCTCATATCCGGCCAGCCGCTCCTGCAGTTGCCGCAGGTGCATGGTGAAGGAAGCCGCCAGAATCTGCCCGACCCCCACGTACGCATCCTCACCCTGCTCTTTTATAAAATTGTTTACCTTCTCAACAAACTTCATTTCCGCTACTTTCGCCGACTGCATATCTGTTGCTGCCTGCTGCGCTTTATGCATTTGCATAAATGCCTGCTGAAGCTCCAGCAACACACTCTCTTTGCCATTCCATAACTTTTGACGTTGGGCAGCCTCGTGCTCCAAACGCTGCACAGCCTCGGGTGATGGCCGCCAATACTGACGGGTCACATCGGGGTCACCAGGAACCCAATGGTACAACATCGCACCACAAACCAGCATCAACAACACCAGCAGCACCCCCAGCGCTTCCCCGCTGGCCATCTTGCGCGGCGGACACTCCTCCTCTTCCTCTGCGGCTTCCGGTACAGCCTGCGCCGCGTCCGATGCCACAGAATCATCGGAAGCATCATTCACGGCCGGGACGGCCTGTGCCTCTTCAGTTCCAGGGTTTTGCGGGTCCATCGTGCTCATTTGGGCACCCCAATGTTAAAGTTCATTCCCCCCTCCTGCCCTCACCCTGCCCTCTCCCGTCGGGAGAGGGGATTCATCCTTCATCCCTCATCCTTCATCCCTCATCCTTCATCCATCGTCAATCTGCCCCGGACTTATCGGGCCTCAACGACTTACACCGGCCCCCCTCTTCTTCCAGGAAGGGGCGCAAGTCTCGGGGAAGTTCGGCGGGCAAACCAGCCTGGGGGGCCGCTTCCCCAAGCAGAGGATAGAACAGGGACCAGTATATATTCACCACGCCCAAAATTCGCTTCACGTAGCCGATGGCGTTGGGAAAGGTCAACTGCTCGATGAACTCGTCACCCTGCAGGCCCCCAAAACGCCCCAGCCACCAGCGTGCTGTGCCGGGCCCTGCGTTGAAGGCGGCCAGCGCCACGGCCCAATTCCCATGGTGGCGGAATACCAACTCTGAAATATAAAGACTGCCCAGAATCAGATTCCGGACGGGGTCTCGAAGCTCCTTCTTGGTAACGCTGCCACCTCCCAGGCACGTCTGCGAGATGTCGGATCCGGCGTTGGTCTTCACCTGGATTAGGCCCACCGCACCGGCGTGGGACTCCAGGGCCGGGCTATAGTCGCTCTCGAAACGAATCACCGCAGCCAGCAGAGCAGAGTCCAAACCGGATTTCCTGGCAGCTCCCAGGATGGCATCCACAAACCCGATACGAAGGCTGGAACGCCACAACCTGGCGCCGGTTTGCCAGGGGGCCGGTAAAAGGCCGATTTCCCGCCGCAGCGAGACTCCTTTGTCCACGCTGTGGGTCCGAAAATAGGCCGACGTCATCAACACCAGCACATCTTTGGCCATGTTGCCCAGCCCCATCTGGGCTACCAACTCCTGGTAGGCCATTTCCCACATGCCCAAACGGAACAGTTCCACCGCAGCGATGTACGAGTCCGGCAGGCGCAATTCCTGAGGGACTTGCAGGGGGGAAACCTCATAAGCAGCCGGCTGAGGGATGCCCGGTATAGTTCCGCCTCGCTTCAAAGCCAGCAATCCGTAGTAGTTGGAGGGGAATTCATGGGCCAGGGCCTGCAATCGCTCGGTGGCGGCCCGTTCCCGCCCTTCGGCCTGCAAACAGATGCTTTGCCAGTATCGAGCCTGGGGACCGTAATACTCCCACGACGAGCGGGTGTAATAGAAAAACTGAGACTCCAGTTGCTCCAGCAGTTTTCGGGCCTGGGTCTCTCGGCCTTGCAGGTGCTGCACAAACGCCAACTGCCAAAGCCCTTCGGCAATCTGTTCACCGGGAGTAGCCCCATCCAGATAACGCTGCAACATCACCGCCGCATCAGCCCCCAGCCCTTCCCGCAGGGAAATCAGTCCCATTCGGACCCACAAGCTATGGGCCGCAGGGAAGTCGGGATGCGACTTCAGCAACTCGCCATAGAGGTCGCGGCCTTCCAGGTCTCGGTCCAGCGATTCCAGCGCCCGGCCCTTCAGATACAGCGCCAACGCCCGCTGCAAAGGTCGCTGAGCTTTGGCCACAGCCATCTCAAACTGATCCAGCGCCGCTTGTTTATTCCGTGAGGCTCTAGAGGACGCCCCCTGCAACAAAGCCACATAATAGGCCCCGTCAGGCGCCAAACGTGCAGCCTGCGACACTCCGGATCGCCCCCCCTCGGCCAACGCCTTAAAAAGGGCCACCGTGGGCCAGTCCTCGCCATAAAAGGCCTTAAGATCCCCCTCGACTCCCAACTTTCCGCTGGAGTCAGCCACCCAGGATTCGGTCAGCAGAGTCAATCCCGCTGCCTTGTCCCCCTGCATCAACAGCAATCGGCCGAACCGCACGGCCAATTGCCTGCGTGCTTCGGGCGAAGGAATCTGAACCAGCCACTGCCGGAACATCCCGGCCGCATCTTCGGGCCGCTGCTGGGCAATGAGGCAGTCGGTCAACAGTTGAAGAGCTTGGGGACGAATGCCAGCACCCTGCAAAGCCTCTTCGGCCCAGGGCATGGCCTTGGAACAATCCGATTGCAGGCTTGAAGCCAGTATCCAGGCAGCATAGGCGGACAAGGCACCCCGACTGGAGGCCACCGTTTTCAGAAGCTCCCGGGCCTTCTCGGTCGAGCCCGACCGCAGCAGCCACTGGGCCTGAAGAAATTTCTTGGGGTCGGGCGGCATCTTGGTCGCCTTGTCAAGCAACGCCAGGGCCTCTTTCCAACGGCCCGAAGCGGCCTCTTGGGTGGCTTGATTGACGGCCTTGTACCTGGCAGCATAGGGCATGCTGGAAGCCATGAACCAGTCGCTCTCGTCGGCCTTGGCGAAGGTCGCGCCAGAAACGAACAAACCTGCTGCGACGATTGCGGTCAGCCAGCGCATCAACGTTTTCCCCCGCCCCGCTGCGTGAATGGCCCTAGAAGCTGCCTGTTTCTTGTGGCCTGGCCAGGTCTGCAAATCGAGTTCGGTCACCAAAGAAGGCCATTTCCACGGAACCCGTGGCGCCGTTTCTCTGTTTTCCGATGATCACCTCGGCCTTGTTCTGATCGGCCTTTTCGTCGTACTTCCCTTCTCGATAGATGAACAGAATCACGTCGGCGTCCTGCTCGATGGCGCCTGATTCACGCAAGTCCGACAACATGGGCTTGGGTGGCTTGCGGCTTTCCACCGACCGATTGAGCTGCGAAAGCGCCAGGACAGGCACCTCCAGCTCTTTGGCCAGGGCCTTCAAACTTCTGGAAATCTCCGAAATCTGCTGTTCTCGGCTCTCGATACCCGGCGACGACTTTACCAACTGCAAGTAGTCCACAATAATGAAGCCGCAGCGCCCCTCTCGCTTCAAGCGTCGTGCCCTGGCCCGCAGTTCCATAATCGTAATGGCCGGTGTGTCGTCGATGACCATGGGCAAGGCCTGCACCGCACGCACCGTCTCCACAAAGCGAGTCAACTCGTCGCGGTCCAGACGCCCCGTTCGCAGTTTGTAGCCATCCAAGTCCCCCTCGGAACTCAGAATTCGGAAGCCCAGTTCGTCTCGGGACATTTCCAGGCTGAACACCACGGTAGGATGACCCTTTTTGGCCGCGTTGGTTGCAAAGTTCAACGCCAACGCCGTCTTTCCCAAACCGGTGCGGGCCGCCAGAATCACCAGATTTCCCTTCTGCAGCCCGAACGTACGCTGGTCCAGGTCCCGAAACCCCGTGGGGACACCAAAGGCCAGACTCTCGTCGGTCATTCGCATCTTAAGCTGGGTGTACACCTCGCCGACCACCTGTTCGATGGTGTAGTACGAGGGCTTCCACTTCTCGGCGACCAGGCTGTTCAGCCGGTCTTCCGTGCTGGCGACCAGTTCGTCCACCGAGGTACGGTCTGCAAGACCCTCCTGCACGATAGACATGGCCACTTCGATGACTTTTCTCTGCAGCGCCTTGTTGCGTACGGCCTCGACGGCGTAATCAAACAGTGCGGTGCCATGTTCAAAATTCGCAATTTCCGTCAGATAGGGCACGCCGCCCACAGCATCCAGTTGCCCGGCCGTCTTCAGTTCGTCGGCCAGACTCAGCAACCCCACCTCGGCCCCACGGTTCGCCAGGCGCCCCAGCGCCGCAAAGGCCTCCCGGTTCGGAAGAAAAAAGAAGTCGTCGCTGGTCAACTGCTCCAGGGCCACATCAATTCGAGACGACTCAAAGAGCATACACGAGAGGACCGTACGTTCGGCCTCCTGGTCTCGAGGCATCTTCAAATCGGGTCTATCCACGGGACGTTCCATCAATCACCTCAGAAACGGCTGCAGGTCGCCCCAGAACCGTTCAAACTCCGCCAAATCCATCTGTTGACTGCCATCGGACAGCGCTGCCTGGGGGAAAGGATGCACCTCCACCATCACGCCATCCGCCCCCGCCGCCAAAGCGGCCTTCGCCAACGGCGTCAAGATGTCCTTGCGCCCCGCCGCATGGCTGACGTCCACCAGCACGGGAAGTTCGGTCATCTGCTTCAGCACACAAACCGAGGACAAATCCAGCGTGCTGCGCGTAGAGTTTTCAAACGTCCGAATGCCCCGCTCGCACAAGACAATCTGCTCATTTCCCTCTCGGGCCAGATACTCCGCTGCCAGAAGCAACTCCTCGACCCTGGCACCAAAGCTGCGTTTCAGCAAGACCGGCTTTCCTAACTGGCCCAGAACCTTCAAAAGCTCATAGTTGAACATATTGCGGGCCCCAACCTGCAACATGCTCACATGGGGAGCAATCGCTCCGGCCAACGCCGAATCCGTCACCTCGGTGACCGCACTAAGCCCGTTTTCCGAAGCCACTTTGGCCAGCAAGTCCACTCCGGCCATGCCAAGACCCTGAAAATCGTACGGAGAGGTCCGAGGCTTAAACGTCCCGCCTCGGATCAGCAAAAGCCCCAGCCTGGCAAGCAGTTTGGCCACCGGTTCCAGGAACTCCAGGCTCTCCACCGAGCAGGGCCCGGCTATGACCACGGGTTTGCCCCCTCCGATGCGGGTTCCCCCCACCTGCACCACCCTTGGCGCTCCACGTTTCTGAGTCACCAGAAGTTGATGCTCGGGACCGTTCTCCAGGTAGGTTACCGAGGCCCGGAAGACCTCGCGAAAGACCTGTGCGACCATGCCAGGGCTCATGGGGCCCTGATTCAGTGCGACCAGTTTGTCGATTTGTTGTTTCTCTCGGACGGGGTCGTAGACAGGCAGGCCCGTGGCCGCCTTCACCGCCGCAACTTCCCGGACCAACTCTGCCCGCTGGTTCAAAAGCTCCAGCATGCTGACATTGATCTGGTCAATGCGGTCCGCATCACCCTGACCAAGGTGGGCACCA
>CAYTWV010000109.1:10038-10936 GCA_964442235.1 uncultured Myxococcales bacterium
CGCCCGTTTCGGCATGGCCAACCTCACACCTTCCCGCAAGAGTTTTAGCCCCTAAATGGAACGCGCACAAGGGAACCCAGCGGCCAGTACGCTTTCAGCGGGCTTCACGAGAGGGTAACAAGGGGGGGTGGCTGGTAGAAACGGCTACCGATGAGCCACAGGCAGGCTTCGAGTGGCGATCACATCACAGCCCGCTTCTCCCAACAAATCATGGATAAGGACCTGACCTCGGACCACAGGCGCCTCAAGGCGCAGTTGGTGGATTTGGGCAACCGCTTCCATGACGCGCTCTTTGGGAACCTGACGCGTCACACGCACAGGCAAGCGGCTCCATCGCGCCCCCGAAATTGCCACCGTCGTCGACATGCTGCGCCGAGGGTCGGTGAACTCCTGGACCGCATATTTGGCCCCGCGGTTGCAGGCGTGCCCCTCGATCTCCAGAACCTCGTTGCCTTCGTGGGTCAGTTGCAGAGGGCACCCGATGGGACAACCGATACAGGTCAGTTTCTGGACCTCGCTCATGAGTTCCCCCCTTCGGTTTCGATAGTGCGGATGTCGATGCGCAGCGCATCCCCGTGGAAATGCTCCAGCGCATCGGGCTTGATGTGGAACATGATCATCTCTGCGGGCACCACAAAACTGAGCTTCTTGGACATCAAGTCCCCCACGTGCAGCCTGCAAGGGCGCACGGGCTTTTTGCATCGCATGAAGAGTGTGTGCTCCCGTCCCGGACTTAACGTGTGTGGCACCACATAACGCACATTTTCGCCGGGGACCACCGTGATGTTGTCGTGGGGCCTGCGAATTCCCTGCGCATGCTCTCCGGCATATTGCCCGGCCCGCATGGCCTCCTCGGTCACAAAATCAAGCAGGTCAGGGACGTGCAACACGTTTCCGC
>CAYTWV010000110.1:0-7476 GCA_964442235.1 uncultured Myxococcales bacterium
CCGTGCTGGCCATAGCCGTATGGACCTTGGGGCGTCTGTCCGGGGATGAACCCGTGGCGGGCAAAGCCCTTTGGTCTTTTGAGTGGAAGACTTTGGTATATGCGTTCTTCCTAAATGGCCTGCTTCAAGTGGACCTGCAGTTCCTGAAAGGGTTGATGCCGGTGGCCCAGTCCGGAGAGTTGGACATGACCGGGGTGTACGCCGCCGTTCAGCAGATTGCCCAGATTCCTTATGTGGGCACCATCGCCGTGGCCTTCGTGGTGTTTCCGCTGATCTCTCGTGCGACCTTCGACCAGGACATGGAGAAGGCCAAAGGATATGTGCGCACGACCAATCGTTTTATTCTGCTGGCTCTGGCTGGTGTTGTGCTGGTCATGGCTTGTGAAGCCAAGGGGATCATGGGCGTGATCTATCCCAAGGAGTATGCGGCGGGCGCCGATCTGTTCGCCATTCTGGCCGTGGGATATCTGTTTTTTGCCGGCATGGTGGTCAACGCAAACATCTTGACGGCGTCAGGCAGCCCGTTGGTCTCCATGGTGCTGTTCGGCTGTGCGCTGGGGGTTAGTGTGGTCTCCAACTGGCTTCTGATTCCTCGCATGGGGGCCTTTGGGGCCGCCTGGGCCAGCGCCGGGGCCATGGGTGTCGGGTTTGCCGGCGCTGCACTTCTTGTGTTTCGCAAATACGGCGTGTTCCTGCCCTGGATGAGTTGTCTGCGAGGGGGTGTAGCCCTTGTCTCCACGTGGGCCGTTGCCCAATATATTTTGCCGTCTACGGCCGGATTTTTGTGGCTGATGATTCGGCTGGTTGTTGAGTTCGGCTGTTTTATCGGGGTCCTGTTCCTGGTTCGAGAGTTCTCATTGGCTCAAGTGCTGGCGCTGGTCTCCAGGCGCCGATCCTAGGTTGGGACGCTTCCCCCGCGGGGGCGGCGCAAATGGCAGGATGCAAGGACGATGAACATTTCCGGTGCCCGATACAGACTGCTGAGAAGACTGGCCGTAGGGGGTATGGCCGAGATCTTTCTGGCAACGCTGGTCGGGGAAGCCGGATTCGAACGCCCGGTAATCTTGAAGAAGATCCTGCCCAATCTGGCCGGAGATCCCGACTTTGTCCGGCGATTGGTGGACGAGGGGCTTTTGGCCGCACGCCTGAACCACCCCAACATCGTCCAGATCCTGGATTTGGGGAAGCTCGGTCCGGATTTCTTCATTGCCATGGAGTACGTAGAGGGACCCGACCTCAGGGACGTGTTGCAGCGTGCCAAGAGCCGAGGGTTCCAGATTCCGGTCCCCATCGGGACCCACCTGCTGTGGCAGGTGGCTCGGGGATTGGCCTATGCCCATGAGAAGAAGGACAACACAGGCGCTCCGCTGGGCATCGTCCACCGGGACGTCAGCCCCGCCAATGTGCTTCTCTCCTGGGAGGGACAGGTCAAGTTGACGGATTTTGGCATTGCCAAGGCCAACCGCCGATTGACCGTGACCCTGCCCGGTATTCTTCAGGGGAAGTTCCCCTACATGTCCCCCGAGCAGGGCGAAGGGGACGACCTGGATTGTCGTAGTGATGTGTTTTCGTTTGGGACAGTGGCGTTTGAGCTTCTTTCGCTGCAGCGCCCCTTCGAGGCACCCTCGGACTTGCGCACGCTGGAAGCCATTCGCTCCGCTGCGCCTGCCGATCTGAATTCCCTGCGCCCGGCGCTGCCCCCCGGTCTGCTTGAAGTGGTTGACCGTTGTCTAAGAAAGCAGCGAGAACAGCGGTATGCCTCTGGGGCCGACCTGGAGCGAGCGCTGGCCCAGTTGATGCGGACCGAGGGCTGGGTTGTGACCGATGCCGACGTCGCCGATTTTATGCAGATGCTTTACGGAGAAGAGGTCTCCAAGTCTTCGGTGGGCGAAGAAGTGGCTATGGACACCTGGATGCCTTCTACGCCACTGCAGCCTGCGGAAATGGTCAATGTGCAGTGGGGGGTCACCACGCCACCCGTGGCCGATGGAACCCGCTCGGTGCGGGTGCCGGACTGGCGTGCGATGCAACGAAAGCGCCGTTGGGGTTTGGCAGGCGGAGTCTTCCTGGCCCTATTGGTGCTGGTCGGGGGGCTGATCTGGTGGGCTCCCTGGAGTCGTCCATCGTCGGATTCCGCCGTGGCGTCAGAGGGTCAGGCCTTGGCCGAGCCGGCCCCAGACCCCGACGTCAAGCTGGACACGAACCCTGCGGTTCAGCCCGCTCCCAGACCCATCCCGGAGCCCGCAAAAGCTACGCCTGTGGACATCGTCGGCCCCAAACCCCTGGTCCCTTCGCCAAACCCTGTGGACCAACACAAAATGCAGAATCCGCCTGCTTCAACCCGTGGAGGGTGGGTTCGCCTGGGTAAGACCCTGTTGGGCGACTGGGGCAAAGCCCTGAACAGGGCCCGACTGGTTGGCCGCCAGTTCCAGGTCTCCAAGGCCGGCTCGCAAGGCCCGCTGGAAGAAGCGAAACCCACGTTGACCCGCCTTTTTGTCTCCCCGGAAGGGGCCATCATTACCGTAGATGGCCAACTTCTGGGACCCGGTCCCCAACTGGTCACTTTGGCGCCGGGCCAGCGAAGGGAGATTCGGGCTGAGGCAGCGGGATACCACACCGAGCAGTTTGTGCTGGAGTATCCCGGCCCCCGAAAAGTCCAGAAGAGTTTGCAGGCCGATGGGCAGGGGCGCTTGGCTCTGCGCTACTTCCCCGCCAACGCCAGTGTGACCATTGACGGGAAGGCCGTGGCCGGACACAATGGCCTCAACATCGTGGAGATGGATCTCCCGACCGGGGCACATGTCGTGGTGTTGCGCCACGAAGAACGGGAGGTCGTCAAGACCATCACCATCGAGAAGGACCGGGAATGGCGGGGAACTATGACGGTGGACCCCTAGGCTCCGACGGCACTCGCACACTCTGCCTGAGCACCGAAATCGAACACCTTCAAGTTCCGAAACTTGAGGTGGAAGTGGTCAAGGGGCCCGACAAAGGCACCACCTTGCTTTGGGAAGATGTCGTCTTCCGAGCCGGAGTGGCCCCGGACAACGATCTGGTACTCGCCGATCCCACCGTCTCTCGCCATCACATGCGCATCGACGTGTCAGCCCAGGGGTACCGGGTCCGTGATTTGGGTTCAAAGAATGGCGTGTTGCTGGATGGCATCCTGGTTCGGGACGCCTGGCTTCCCGGCGGCTGCAAGATTGTGGTCGGGGATACGACCCTGAAGCTCCGTCCCGTCCGAGAAACCATGGACCTGGAACTTTCCAAGTCCGAGCGCCTGGGAGGCATGCTGGGCAGTTCGCCCCAGATGCGTCGCCTGTTTGCGCTGGTGCAACGGGTGGCAGGGTCCGAGGCCACGGTCCTTATCGAGGCCGAAAGTGGAACAGGCAAAGAACTGGTCGCTCAGGCCGTCCACGACCTCTCGCAGCGCAGACAAGGTCCCTTCGAGATTATTGACTGCTCGGCGATCCCCGAGTCCATTCTGGAAAGTGAACTGTTTGGCCACACCAAAGGGGCGTTTACCGGTGCCATCGCTTCCCGAAAGGGGTTAGTGGAATCCGCCGTGGGCGGCACCGTGTTTCTTGACGAGATTGGGGAACTTCCTCTGGCCATGCAGGGCAAGATTCTTCGCCTGATTGAGCGACGGGAGATCCGTCCCGTGGGGGCCGATGCTTTCCATGCCGTGGATGTGCGGATTGTGGCCGCTACAAACCGGGTCTTGAAGGAAGAAGTGGCCGCCGGGCGTTTCCGAGAAGACCTCTTCTATCGGCTCAACGTCGTGCGCATGCGTATCCCGCCACTTCGGGAGCGCCGAGAGGACATCCCTATGCTGGCCGACCACTTTATGGCCGAGTTTTCCGCCAGAGACAAACGCCGATACTCGCTTCCCCACTCGTTTATCTCCAGGCTGATGGAGTATGAGTTCCCGGGAAACGTGCGTGAATTGCGCAATCTACTGGAGCAGGGATGTCTGATCCCCGACGCCGTGGAAATGGACTTGAGCTTGCCTCAACGTCGCCAAACGGGGTCTCAAGACGACTCTCCTCTGCCCGGAATTGAAGAACTGTTGGCCCTGCCCTATAAGGACGCCAAAGAGCGTCTTACCGCCTTGTTTGAGGAGCACTACTGGCTTCAACTGCTGGCTCGGTGTGGCAACAATGTCTCCGAAGCGGCCCGGCAAGGCGGCATCCATCGCAAGTCCCTGGAGTACCTGATGCGCAAATGGGATGGGCGAAAGTCCGGCGACTGATGTTCCGATAAGATGTCGGGGCCAGGTCCGCAGAACTCTACGAACCAATCAGACTGCTACACAGGATTGGAGGAACCCACGGGAGCCATGCCCCCGTCAGGGACTATTTCGTGGCGGCGGGAGCGGCAGCGGGGGCCTTAACGGGAGCGGCAGCGGGGGCTGCGGGCTTCGCAGGCACGGCAGCGGCCGGGGCCACGGCGGGGGCAGCGGAGGGGGCAGCGGCGGGAGCAGCGCCCGGAGCGGGAGCGCCCGGAGCCGGGATGCCCAGAATCTGCTTGGCGCGGGTCGAAACCTTGGGATTCTCGTCCTTGGCAGCTTCTTCCAGCAGGGCCTTCACTTCGGGAAGGTCACGGGCAGAAGCCAGATAGGATACGGCCGTCAGACGGACATATTCCTTGTCCTTGGT
The DNA here is from genome assembly GCA_964442235.1 of uncultured Myxococcales bacterium. Lineage (GTDB taxonomy): Bacteria > Myxococcota_A > UBA9042 > CAIXZC01 > CAIXZC01 > CAYTWV01. Next base: position 4,659 of record CAYTWV010000110.1, read on the forward strand.
AGCCAGAGCGTCCTTGAACGCCTTGATGGCTTCGTCCTTCTTGCCCAGGTGCAGCAGACCCAGGGCGGCGTCCAACTGGACGTGAACCTGCTGGGCGCTCATGGCCTTGCGGAAGAAGGTCTCGGCTTCGGGCTCATACATATACTTGCCGTCCTGCAGACCCTTGAAGAAGGCGCGGCGAAGGGCAACACCCTGGCCAAGCAGTTCATCCAGTTTCGGGGTCGCAAATTCCTTCTCGCCCCACTGATAGAGCAGGATGACGGCTTCGCTGCGTACCGCCAGGTCCTTGCTGTCCGCCAGGGACTTCAGGGGAGCAACCAGGGCGTCACGCTTCTTGTTGCCAAGGGCGCGAATCGCAGTGGCCTTTTCGTATGGCTCGGCGGTTTCGGCCGTGATGATGTCCTGAAGCTTCTTCTCATCTTCGGGGGTCGTGGAGCGGCCCAGTTTGTAGATCTCGGAGATTCGATCTCGGCGCTTCTGCAGTTCGTCCTGCGGATTGGCCGGAACAGCGGCTTTGGCTTCTACCGGGGCCGGGGCGGGCTCGACCTTGGGGGCTTCTACCGGGGCCGGAGCCGGCTCTACTTTGGGAGCTTCGGCGGGGGCCGGAGCGGGCTCAACTTTGGGGGCCTCAACGGGGGCCGGAGCGGGCTCGACTTTGGGGGCTTCGGCGGGGGCCGGCTGTGCTGCTTCTTCGGCAACCGGAGCCTTCTTCACTTCTTCGGGCTTCTTGGCGCCACATCCCATCCCAAAAATCAATGCCACTGCAGGTACCAACAACATTCGCTTCATCTTCTTCTCCTTAATAAGGTTCCAATGCCTAAGCGTCCCAACCAGTCCGGGGCTTGGCATCCAGTCACCAAGCAGGCCGTTTTTTCGTGCGACTTCCACTTAATAATCAGCCTGGGCCGAATTGCAACCGGAAACAGCCCTCCAGACCTTGTCAAAACAGCCAAAGCCGATTTAGTATTCCCGGCAAGTCGGCGTGCACACTCCAGTCCGCGTACCGGGAGGTCGAAATACCCTATGCCCCAATTCGAAGAGATCACGCTTGGCCGAATCACCCGAGGACGCAAGACATCCATGCTTCTTGCCGTTCTGGTCTTCTCTGCCCACTACCTGATGTACCGAAAGCCTCCGGAAGCCCTCCACGATTCCTTCCTTTCGTGGCTGATTCTGCCGCTGGAGGACGTGGTGGGGGAAGTGGGCTGGCGTCTATACCATGGATCCATCTACGCCCTGACGGCGCTGCTCTTTTTCTCGTTTCTGCACCGCCTTACCACTCAACGCTGGCTTGCAGCGGCAGGCGCAGCGTTGCTGGTCCTGAATCCTCTGGTGTTCGCCTTTCCCTATCCCCATTCAGGGGGCGTCGCATTGCTGGCTGGCGCCGGAGCCTTGGCGGCCCTGTTCGCACGTCCCCGACGTCCCTTCGTGATTGGGGCGCTGGGGGGATTGATGCTGGCCACGTCTCCGGCGGCTCTGGTTCTGGTGCCGGCCTTCTGGGGATGGTTGGGCCTTACCGAGCGGCAGACTGCCGAACCCAAGGCAGCACGAGCCAGCGTTGTTACGGCGTTGGTCTGGATGGCCCTTGGAGGGCTGGTGGTTGTGGTCCCCGTTCTTGCGCTGGCCTCCGGAGTCTTTGGACCCTCGTCGGTGACCGGCTCCGCCCATCTCATTGGAGATACCGCCCTGGGCAAGGCCCTCTCTTTGGATGCGATATTTAACTACCCATTTTACTCGCATATTATTCGAACACCCCATTTCCCATTCCCTGCATTTGTTTACTATCTTCTGGTCGTTTTGAAAGCCTTTGGCATCGCCATTATCGTCGTGGGTCTGCTGGGCGTGTTGCCCGCCTGGGGCAAATATCGCAGTGTGGCGCTGCTGATGTCCGGATGGTTTCTGCTTACCTATTTCTTCTGGGCCTTCCGGGAAGACCTGAGCCTGGCCCGCCTGACCGATCTCTACCTGCTTTTGCCTCCCATTGCCTTTTTTGTTTCGGTGGGGCTGGAGCGTCTGGGAAGGTTGGGGATGTTTCGACGCAACGTGCTGCTTTCCGTCTTGTGGGCATCAGGCCTCTATTTCGGCCTCAAGGTCACCTATTTTCTGGAGTTCTCGCAGGATATGCGATGGTACGCCAAACACGTGCCCACCAGTGGGGTGGTTCCAGTCCAGGACCTCAGACAGCAAGCCGAGGCCATCGTTGAGAGTGTCCGCACCCACCAGCGATTCGGGCCTCTTGGCATGGCCCCGGTGCGCCCCGAGTCCCCAGCAGAGCACCAAACCTCCAAACGTGAATTGACCCAAGGCAGTCTGCTGCCCTCCTGGATCATGCCGCCCAGCGGTTTGTGGGGTCAGTCGTTCCAGTCGCTGTTGGATGAGTGGCGTGTAGAGGAGTGACCGGCGGGAAAATGGACCGGAGGGACCCCGGAGAAGGGATGTTCTATGCCGGAAGGGGCACCGGCATATTCGAGACGGGGTCAAAGAAAGCGCGAGGCAAGGCCGCTTTCCCTGGGTGACAACGCCGAGTCTCCTTTGTGATGAAACTCGGTGGGAGGCTTAGGCCCTTCTCCGGGGTTGCCCTCCGACGGGTACTCATAACACACCCTTTTCAGGTTCATTCCCGGAACAGCGATAAATCGCGCCTTTGACTTGGAACGCAAGTCTGTCCAGGATCCTGATGACCCCTAATCAAACATGGTCGGATCGGCCGGTGAGCGCCCGGAGGGCAAGGCGGCCCCTCGACTTCACTCGGGCCAGGCCGGCCAGGGCGGCTGCGGAGTCGTACGCATCGGTACTTCGAGCACGACGCCCGACGGCC
>CAYTWV010000110.1:7486-10883 GCA_964442235.1 uncultured Myxococcales bacterium
GAGGCTTAGGCCCTTCTCCGGGGTTGCCCTCCGACTGGTACTCATAACACACCCTTTTCGGGTACATTCCCGTGCAGCGTACTTTTTCCGAAGGTTGACTGTAAGGGCGAGGTTAGGGTCGGGCGGGGGGCGCCATAAAGTCCGGGCTGATGGGGGTGGGAACCGTCTCACGCAAAATCTTCTCGATTTCGTCCAGGGCGTCGGGCTCCATCTCCATCTCAAAGTCCAGAAGCTGGGTGACGGGTTTGATCTGGCCTGCTTCCCGTGCGCCCCAAAGAGCGAAGCCCACGTCGGGCTGGTCCATAAGCCAGCGCACGGCCATCAACATGCCGCTCTTCTCGAACGCCTTGAGAGCGTAGGCATCCAGGCGCTTGTAGGCCTCGATGTAGCGAGCCAGATTGGGGGCCTTGAACTTCGGGTCCATTTTGCGGATGTCGTCGCCGTTGAACACGGTGTCGGACTTCACCTTGCCGCTCAACAGGCCACGGCACAAGGCGCCGTAGGCCATGAACGAAATTCCATGCTTCCGGCAGAAGGGCAGCACGTCGGCTTCGACCTGGCGCTCGAACAGGTTGTAGGGCGCCTGGCAGCACGATAGCGGCAGAAGCAGCTCTGCGCGCTCCAGTTGTTCGACGTTGAAGTTGCAAACGCCGATGGAGCGAACCTTGCCACTCTGGTGGATGTCGTTGAGGGCTTCGGCGGTCTCCTCGAAGGGGACTCTGGGGTCTGGCCAATGCACCTGGTACAGGTCAATGTAGTCGGTTCGAAGCCGCTTCAGGGACTCGTCCACTTCTTTGTGAATTCGGTCCTTGGTGCAATTCCGAACGACATGACCGCTGCGGTTCCATTCCAAGCCGCATTTGGTAGCCACAAATACGTCGTCCCGGGTTCCCCACAAGGCCATGGCCTTGCCTACGACTTCTTCTACGGTGCCCAAACCATACACGGGGGCCGTGTCGATGAGTGTCACCCCACGCTTGAGGGCCGCAAAAACCGTCTCGATAGCAGTCTCTTCATTCAGTTTTCCGCCCCAGAGCCATCCTCCCATGGACCAGGTGCCCAAACCGATTCGGGACGCAGTGATATCTGACTTGGCCAACGTGTGCTTCTCCATGAAGCCTCCTCTGTTCCACGTTCAACGGCCTGCAAAGATGCCCGGGGCCTCTCGCACAGGCTTGTGTCCCACCCGAACTCGCCGGGCGGGCCATTTTGTTGGTACCACGATGCAACACTATAGAGCAAAGTTTCGTGGCTGGGAAGGGCGGGCGCACAACGCGATTCCATTTTGGTTTCGACCCGTGATTCGAGAGACCCTCACTTGTCGGAGTGTGCCACGGTTAGGGGCCAATGGCCGTCGATAGAACTCACGGGGCAGTGGTGCAGGACATCTTGTAGCTTATCTTGAGGTTCTCTCCAGCAAGCGGCATGCAGGCCCCGGCCTCCTGGAAGACCACGGAGTTGGTCGGCTGGTGATACTCCCAGCCCTCCAGGCACTCTTCGTAGCCGGAACCGCCATCCACCCACACCCGGATGTTGCCCGGCGTGGGGTCTGCCTGAGCCGCCAGAAAGAACTGTACCTGCGAACCAAGGACCTGTTGGCCGATGGCGGCCAGCACGGAGTCGAAGGTGCTGTCGCAGATACTGCACCACTTCCCTCCGGTTTCCTGCTGAACGGCGATGTAGCGGTCGCCGCCATCGGCCCCGGCGTTGCCGTAAGAACCGTTGCCATTGCAGCCATTGCCCGCATCACCCACGATGGCGTGGGCGTGGAACATCGAGGTGTTCAAGAAGCCCTTTATGGACTTGAAGAAGTCAATGTAGAAGGGCACCGAGCCGGGGGACTGGTCCTCTTCGTCGGACATGAACACCACTTCAAGGCTGGCATCATGACGCAGGAAGCCACGGTTGTAGCCGCCGCACTTGCCGTTCACGCACAACAACTCCTCGGCGCACACGCCGGGGCAGGGTTGGTCATCGCCGCAGGTGCACGGGATATTGGTGTCCGTGATGGTCGGAGGACTCAGGGCTCGCCGACCGGCTTCCAGGCCGCTCTCCTGCTTGCCTGAACCGTTGCAGCCAAGGGCTTTAACCACGCCGGGCAGCGCCGCAATCAAGGCGCTGTTCAAGTAGCGGGGCCCATCGCCCACCAGCGCACCAGCTTTGCTTGTGCCGTTGTCAAATTGGTAGTCGGCATCGATGTTGGTCAACGTTATGCCCACTTGAATGTCGATGTCCCACTGCTTTACCAACGCCGAAAACGCAACGATGTTGCTCGACAACTGCTCCAACTCATCACACATCGAGGCTGATTCGTCTATCACAAGCAGAATGTCGGCCTTGCGGCCCGAGACCTGCGTGAAGGTGTCGGTGTGTTCCGTGTCCCACGTACCCTCGCCCGACAGAGGGATCTTCACCAGCGGCGAACCAAGGTCGCTGGACTCAATCACCAAGTAACAGGCGTCCGAGCCGGAGTCCTGTGGCTTGTAGACCGCCGACACTTCCTTGAAGGTGCTGGGGTTGACGTCCACGGGCAGCGGCGGGTAGTCCTTCAAGGCGAATTCGGGACCGCAGCCGTCCAGATAGATATCCGTAATCTGCAGAGGGGCCGTACCGGCGTTGTACACCTTCACCGACAGCGTTCGGCTCTCGCAGCCGATGGTCGTCAGACCGAACTCCATCCCCCCGGGCAGCACCGCAATGTCGGCCACGCCTGACGCGGCGTGAAGGTTGGATTTGACGGAGCCCTGGGCGTTGGGCTCGGGGAGCTTATGGTCAACGTAACTGCCGGTGGAGTAAGGTTCCTGATAGGTGACTTGAAGCCAGGCATCGTACTCCTCGAACTTCGGGATGAAGGGGATGGTCGCCGGGGGGGTGAATTGAATCTCAATAGGGATCGTAGCACCCGGCCCTATGCCGTCTGTAACGGGTATCGGGGGAGCAATCAGTTTGAACAAACTGGACGGGAGGCCCGTGGCCGTGCACTGGGTCATCAGGCCCATGAAACTGGTGCAATCTCGAATCACCCCTGATTTCCAGGTGCAGTATCCAGAGCCGGTATTCTTCACGAACATCGTGCCGGTCTTGGTCGCACCATGGGCCACGGTTCCAAACTCGAGCTTCGGCGGGGCAAATTGCAGCTTGCACTCGGGGTCGCCGCCTCGCACGGCATGCAGGTCCAGCAGAACTTCCGGAGTCATGGGGTCGTTGCTGACGAACTTGCACTTTCCTGCCACATATCCGTTCATCGGCCCGTGATTGGTGAACGCAAATCGCACTACCACACCTTCACCGGCAGAAAGGGTGGTTTCACCGGCAAACTCGCCGTTCTGTGCGGTGCCGGGCACCACGGCAAACTCGTTGTCCTCCGTTCCCATCGGGAAGTAGCTGTACCGGAGGT
>CAYTWV010000111.1:0-10880 GCA_964442235.1 uncultured Myxococcales bacterium
GGTCCAGGTGCTGACCGCGAGGGCAGGACTTGGGGTTCGTGGGGCGGGTGTCCGCAGGCTTATCCGTGGCTGGCGGACGGCGAGGTGGGGTCTCGGTTTTGGGGGCAATACACTGTCTGCCATCCCAGCGTTCGTTGGCTGCGCAGCGGGGGGCAGGACGACGGCCCTTGGCCGCAACGCAGGCTCTTGCCACGGGATCCCAGCGCTGTCCCGGCGGGCATTGGGCTGCGGGCAACATGCCCTTCCCGGGTGGTGTATTATCCACGGCTCCACCGCCAGGTCGGTGGCCGTCGCCGGGCTTATGTCCGGGTTTGCCTCCACCGATTCCGCCACCGGGCCTGGCCGGCTGGCAACGACGTCCGTCAAACACTGTGCCCGCAGGACAGCCAACATCAGGACCGGCTCCACGGATGCAGCGACGACCGTTCCAATAAGAGCCGTTGGGGCAAGAGGCCACGCCTCGAATGCACCCGCGGCCGTCGAAGCGGTATCCCGGAGGACAGCCCACCTGCCGCCACACACACGAAGCGCCATCAAACCACGTGCCCCGAGGACAATAGGGGTGATTGTGTGGCACAAACTCCATACACATCCCATTAACCCAACGGGTTCGGGGCGGACATTCCACCACCACCACACCGGGTTGGGCCACACACCAGGCGCCATCCCAGGCCGAACCGGCGGGGCAAACCACCTCGGGATAGTAGTCGGTTTCCACATACTGAACCGGGCCGCAGCCCACCGTCAGCCAAAGCAGACCCGCTGCCAACGCCGACGTAATCCAACTGTTTCTTGAGGTCTTCATGACGCCCTCTTTTGTGGTTCGGTGGCACTTCCGGGTTGACTTGAACCCGAAACCGGAACCCGCAGCGACCATACCTTACATGGTAGCGGCATGCAACGACCCAGAGAGCCATGGGGCGCGGCAGGTGCATGGGCTGCATGGTCAGAACGGGCGGCATGCCGCCCCCCCCCCCCACCCCGTATTTCTCTTCCGTTGCACTGGATTCAATTCCCCGGCTCTGCTAATCTTGGCGCAACTTGCCAGACAGCCTGTGAGCTGCCGCTTGTGTGGGAGGCTTCCATGTCGAAAACGACCCTTTCCCGGCCCATGTTCGGCCAGGTTTGTTCTTTCCTGCTACCGATGCTGGTCCCGCTGTGGCTGGCGTCTTGCGGTACCTCCAACGTGGTCACCGTCCCCGAGGATGTGCCAGACCAGAGCGGTGTCGATTCCTCGGCTTTGGACCAGGAAAGTGACTTGGGCCCGAATCCCGACGGCCTGGTTGGCAAAGACGAGTCGACTCCTGACGGCTCCAATGACCTGGGCCAGGAGATCCAAAATGAACTGTTTCCCGAGGACCTGAATCATCCCTGCCTGCCGGACCAGTGCCTGATTGAAGGCTATTGTTACAAGAACAAGGAGGTTAACCCCGACAACCCGTGCCAGGCCTGTCTGGCAGCGGTGGACGGGACCGATTGGTCGGCCTGGGACGCAGAAACTTGCGACGACGGTCTGGCCTGCACCCTGAACGACCACTGCGACAGCGGCCAGTGTGTGGGAGCGGCCCGGCTGTGTGGTGATTCGAATCCGTGCACCGACAGCAGTTGTGACCCGGCCACCGGAGAGTGTCTCACCACAAACAATCAGGCCCCATGCAACGATGGCGACCCCTGCACTATGGGCGACACCTGCTCGGCAGGCAACTGCCTGGGCGGTTCGGGCGTCCTGGAGTGCACGACGGACAACGAGTGCGCCACGGCATCCTGCCAGCAGGGAGTGGGCTGTGTTCTGGAGCTGAAGCAGAGCGGGCTGTGTAGTGACGGGGACGCCTGCACCTTGGGGGACCACTGTGTGGCTGGGGTCTGTACGCCTGACAGCGTCGTGGAATGCAACGACCACAGTCTGTGCACGATGGACACATGCACGGATGAGGGCGTATGTCAGTTCATCTCTGTGGCCGACTTGTGTGTGGATTCGAATTTGTGCACAGATGACTCTTGTGATCCTGACCTTGGCTGCGTATACGCATTCAATGTGTTACCATGCGACGACTCGAATAAATGCACCTTCGACGATGTGTGTACCGAGGGTGCCTGCAAGGGTGCGCCGGTGATCTACGACGACTTGGAATTATGCACCGACGACTCGTGTGATCCGCTGTTTGGGGTGCTGAATCTGCCCAACTCCCTGCCGTGCAACGACCTGGACCCCTGCACTGTCGGCGACACCTGCACCCTGGGCCATTGTGCTGCGGGAACCGCCGAACTGGACTGCGACGATCACAAAGAGTGCACCAACGACGCTTGTACACCCGGTGTTGGCTGCGAATATGAGAACAACACCAATTTGTGCAATGACAATTCGGTCTGCACGTTGAACGACGTGTGTACCGACGGCAGTTGTGTTGGCACAGAGTTGTCGTGCGACGACGGGAACGACTGCACCGACGATACCTGCGACGCCCAGGCGGGCTGCATCTCGACCCTGATCCTGTCCAACGCCTGCCGCCCCAACATCGTGGTGACGTACCCGCCCCGAGCGGCCACGATTCTGGGCACCGGGGCGCCCCTTGTGGTGGTGACGGGTCATGTGACCAGTGGGGCTGGTCCTATCACCGCTTTTATGATCAACGGAGAGGAAGTGGTGGTGAACCCGACAGACGGGGCCTTTGCCTACCCCTACGCAGGCATCACGGGCCACAACACTCTGGTCTTCTCTGCAGAGGATTCGTTTGGCAGCGTTCGGGATCGTGTGCAGGCATATCATTGGTCCAGCGAGTTCCGGAATCCGATTCCAGCGGAACCGGGCACTGGAATGGTGGACCCGGGACTTGGCATCTGGCTGGCCCAGCAAACGCTGGACGACAACAGCCACACCCTGCCCCCCAACGACCTGGCTACCGTATTCGAGATGGTTTTGCAGGGCCTTGACCTCAATTCCATGATCCCCAACCCGGTCATCACGGGGCAGGCGATTTGGGGAATCGGTGTTTACGCAATCAATATCCAGAATCTGAAGCGAGGCGCGGTTCAGGCCAATTTGACGGCTATCAATGGCGGGATCAAAGTGGTGGCCACGATGCCCAACATCACCGCTGACATCCTTGCAAAGAAGACTGGTTGTGGCGGTGGATTCCTGGAGCCCTGCCTGGGCGGCGACATGACCGGCAACATGAGCATGTCAAGCATCGTGTTGTCTGCAAATCTGTACCTGTCGGTCAATCCGGATCATACATTGAAGGTGGTTGTGGCAGACGTCGTGGTCACCATCAACGGCTTGGATGTGAACCTGGACGGCGTTCTGGGCTTCCTGGTGAACTGGATTATCGACATCTTCGTCCCCAGCCTGAAAGGCACTATTGAAGCCGAGTTCCAGAAGGCCCTGGTGGATACGTTGGGCCCCATGCTGGCCGATGCCCTGTCGGCCCTGGCGTTCAACCTGGACATCCCCATTCCCCGTCTGGACGGGGCCATCGACCCGAACACCGGATTGCCGAAATCCATCGTTCTGCGTCTGGAATCCGACTTCTCGTACACCGAATTCACGGCCAATACCGGAGGCACCTTAGGGCTCAGGGCCCGTTCCTTCAGTACAGAGCGTGGCGTTCCCGTGGGCGACCCCTTTGACTCGAACCTGGGGACACCCGGCCGAATCGGTTGTGGGTTGGGGCCTCAAACCATGGTGGTTCCCAAGGTGGCTCCCATGGAAGTCGTTTTCCCCGATGACACGCTGAACCAGATTCTCCATGCGGCCTGGTGGGGGGGTCTGCTGGACTTCCCAGTGGGTCCGGAACTGCTTGGAGGGGTTGACCTGTCGCAGTTTGGCGTCACCGACCTGGAACTCTACGTCCGGGCGCTGCTGCCTCCCTTGGCCTCGGATTGTGGTGTGGACGGAGAGCTTCGCCTGCGTGCAGGGGATTTGCAGATTACGGCAAGTCTATCGCTGTTCGGGCAGCCGATGGATGTGGTAATGTACGGGTCATTTGATGCGGTTGTGGAGATCACGACGGCAAATAATTCAATCGGTATTATCATTCATGCCATCGAGAACTTCCAGCTTGAGGTGAACATTCTTCAAGACTCACTGATCGCTTCGGAGCCTGTTATGCGGGATCTGGTGCTTTCAAATCTGGTTCCCTCGTTGGAGGGGATGCTGGGAGGCGGCGAACCGCTGGCTTCCATTCCGCTGCCCGAGATTGACTTGAGCTCCGCCGTCGGCCTGCCTGCCGGCAGTGTGGTGATTCATATCGGGATCCTGGAGAACCCCGCTTGGGAGACCAGGCAGGGCGGCAACACCATCGTTTACGGCCAGCTTCAGTGAGGTGCACCATGAGAACGTCCGTTATGCTCAAAGGGTTCCTTATTTCTCAACTGGTTTTTGCGGCCGCCGGCGTTGTTTCGTGTGACTCTGCGACCAGTCCCGAGCCCACCACCCTGGATGACAACACGTCTCCGCCGGACGACTCGGTCGCCTCGGATTCCAGCCAGGACATCGCCGTAGAGGACGTTAGCGGGAAGGACACAACCCCGTCCGACACGGCCATCCCCGATGAGACGAATTCCGACGCTGGCGACACGACATTGCCCCTGCCCAAGAGTTGCGATGTGGATGCGGACTGCGACGACACGCTGGCATGTACAGTGGACCAGTGTGTGTTGGAAGAAGGCAGCCGGCACTGCAAGTGGACAGTGGCAGCAGAGTGGTGTTTTATTGGTGGTAAGTGTTATGCAGACGGGGCTGCGGCCGGCTTCGACCCGTGTCGGGTTTGTGATGCGACCGTGGCCCAGCAGTGGAGCCTGGCCCAAGACGAAACGGCATGCAGTGATGGAAACGAGTGCACGGTCAACGACATGTGCAGCAATGGAGTATGTGTTACTGAACCTCGGGTTTGCGATGACAACAAACAATGCACGATGGATCAATGTGATCCCTTAAGTGGCTGTATCTATACCACCATGCCGTTTGGTGCGTGCGACGATGGGAACCTGTGTACCCACAATGACCGTTGTGCGGACGACGTCTGCGCTGGGACTGCAATAGAATGCCTCGGGCAGGACCCTTGCGTCGAAGCCGCATGTAATCCCACCACCGGCGAATGCGAGACAACGCCGCTGACCGGAACGTCGTGCGAGGACGACAATCCATGCCTGTCGGGTGACCTATGCCAGAATGGGGTCTGTGTGGCTGGGGCCGTTGATGCGTGCAATGATGGCAATGAATGCACCATTGACACCTGCAACCAGGATTATGGGTGCTACCATATCCCCAATCAGAGTCCCTGTTGTATCGGGGCCGTGTCGGTTTGTGATGATGCAAATCCCTGCACCGACGATTCCTGCGACCCCCTCACCGGCCAGTGCAGCTACGGCAATAACACGTCGCCCTGCAACGACGGAAAACTCTGCACGGAAAACGACGTTTGCGACCAGGGCCTGTGCGGAGGCACCCCGATGGCCTGCGACGACAGCAATGTCTGCACGTTGGACAGTTGCAGTCCCAGTGTCGGATGCCTGCACGAGGGTCTCTCGGGCGGAGTTTGCGACGACGGCCTGGAGTGTTCCATTGGCGATACCTGCTACAGCGGCGAGTGTCTGGGCGACAACACAGCGTGTGTCTGCAAGCCGCTGTTTGAGGATGCAACCAAGGTGACCAGTGCGCTGCTTGGAACCGGCGAGACTGACGGAGAAGCCCTGGATGTGAACGGAGATGGGACCCTGGACAATGCGTTTGGAGGGCTAGCCGGTCTGGCCAATGGCCCGCTGGACGACGCGGTGGTTGGCGGTTCCGTGATGCTTTTGGCAGAGTTTCGTTCCATGACCCCTACCTCGGTGGTCATGGCGGTTTACAACGGGTCGCTGGCGGCTGGATTTGAGGCCTGCGGGTTCCAGACCGAGACGTGCAGCTATGAAGTGGACTCGGCCATGGTGCTGGCCGACACCTGCGAGCCACTGGTTAATTTGCCCGGCACGTTGTCGGGGAACCTTCTTAGTGCGGGCGGCCCGGGGACGGCCATGCCCTTCTCGATTCCGCTTACCGAAACGGCGATTTTGAACATTACGCTTTATATGGTCCGGTTCCAGGGCACGCTGACCATTGTGGACGGAAACGTCACGGGCATGACCGGTATTCTGGCCGGTGCAATCACCGAGACGGACCTGATGGCCGCCATCGATGCGTTGCCTCCCGATGCCCTTTCAGGCGTTGGCATGACTCCTGCCCAGCTCAAAATGCTGCTTCCTGCCCTGGTTCCCAACGATATCAGCACCACAGGCGGTGCCCCCAATGCGAAGTCAATTGGGCTCAAACTTCAGGCCATTGACGGGATCATCACGGGTGTGAAACCCTAGAGGCTGCTTCGTTCGCTACGCTGCAAATTGGGTGCCGCCCACTACGGGCACGGCAGCATGGGTGACGCTCCGATTTCCAAACGACCAGACTGGTTCTCGAAGTAGGCGCCGGTACGACCGTTGCTGGTAAACGAAGACTGTCCAATGGGCTCCAGGGTCTCGAATACCAGCGAAATACCGAAGATGCCGACGTCTTGAATCAGAGCCGCAGCGACGGTGCGAATCGGCAAAGCGAAGGGGGCGGAGATATCCTGCAGGAGCGCCGGCACAAGCCTGGCCGAAACGGCGTCGTCCAAACAGTCGCTGAGGTTGCCGTAGGAAAGCGTGCCAAAGAGGCTGGTAATGGGGGCTTCGATAATCGCCTGCCCGTCCAGCCTCAGAGTCAATTTGCCACCGGTATAGGCTCGTAATTCGGTCATTGTCCCTGGGTCGAACAACCACTCTTGGCCCTCCAGGTCCTGCCCCATGCCCGAGATTCCAAACGAGTACGTAAGGTCGGAGACCTGGAAGCCCCCCGCCGCCAACGCATCCTGGGTTGCCTGGAATCCGTACAGAACTTGGGTGGCGTGGCCGCCGCTGGATGCCGTTGAATCCACGGCGTCTCTGGATGCCACGTAATAATAGGATGTGCCGTCGTAACAGGGTGACCCACCGGTCCAATAGAGGTTGTGGCCGCTATTTGCAGGCTCCGGTCCGCTGCCGTTGCTATTCCACAGGGCGGTACCCTCGTTGTCGGACTTCAAGCCGGTAACCTGGATGGCCCCCGGAACCGGAACACACTGCGGGAATTTGCACTCTGTCTGGTAACACTGCGTCCCCCCGGTGCAGGTGCCGCACGAACCGCCACAGCCGTCGGTGCCGCACTGCTTGAAAGCGCAGTCGGGAACACACGCGCAGAAAGGCGAATCCAGGCAATCCTGGTCCAGGCAATCCTCCAGTCCATCGAAGTCGTCATCGAACTGGTTAAAACAGTTGGATTCCGGGGGAAATCCCAAAGTGGAGATTGTGATCTCATCCGATGCGCTCAGGCCGTCAGGGTCGGTTGCCGTGACTCGCAAAACCAACGCTGTTTTGGCCGTGGGTGTCACCAGTTGTGCTGCCCCACCGGCCAGTTGCTCCAGAGACACGGTGGGGCCCTGGACCTGCGTCCAAACCACCGCCAGCGGGTCAGAGTCCGGGTCCGTTGCCCTGGAGCCCACATGAATCAGGAAACCCGACCCGGTTTCCATGTCAGGCCCGGCATCCACCACTGGGGGCAAGTTGGGAGCAGACAAAAAGGGTCCGGTCACGAACGTCTTGCACCGGGCATCCCCTTCCGTCATCAAGTAGGGTCGCATGACTTCCACAAAAAGGCGCCGGGCCGAGTTAACCTTCGGGCCTGATGACGTGACCCGCACCAGCCCCTGAGGTGCCTGGAATCGAAGCTGATGGTCCAGCCCGGCAGAGGACTGGGCCAGCACCTCGTTTCGCTCGTTCACGATGCGAACGCCCGAGTCGAATCCCAGTTGGACCCGAACAGAAACGTCTCGTCCGGCCAGTTCGCCACACTTCTCTATGGTGGTGCAGTAACTCATGGGCATTTGGAAGGGCCTGGGCGACTGTAAAGGAGTGAACGAGAGACCGGTGACAAACTCCTGCTGGGTTGCCGGCCCGGCCGGAGGCAGCGGCGGCGCAACGACGTCGCCAGGGTCGCAGGCCATACCAAACCCGTCGTTATCGCAGTCTGCCTGGTCGGCGTTCGGGGTCGAGAGACAATTATCCACTCCGTTGGAGACCAGGTCCCCGTCCCGATCCGGGTCGCACATGTCGCCCACACCATCCAGGTCCAGGTCCTCTTGGCCCAGATTCAAAACGCTGGGGCAGTTGTCGCAGGAATTCCCAAGGCCATCGGCATCGGGGTCGGCATTGCCGGCAGCTTCGGTCACCTTGCGAGGGCACTTGTCGCCGGAATCGGCGATGCCGTCGTTGTCGTCGTCGGGGTCGCAGGCATCGCCTTTGCCGTCCCCATCGTAGTCAGACTGGCTTCGGTTATAGGTGGTCAGACAATTGTCGCTGGGATCGTACACTCCGTCCCCATCCTTGTCCTCGCACAAGTCTCCCTTACCATTTCCATTTGAATCCTTCTGGTCCATGTTGCTGACCGTGGGACAGTTGTCCACCGAGTTATAGATTATGTCGGCATCGATGTCCGGGTCGCAGGCATCGCCATGGCCGTCGTCATCCAGGTCGGCCTGGTCGGGGTTTGTCCGGGTTTTACAATTATCCTGCGGGTCCTTTGCGCCATCGCCGTCCTGGTCGTCCCCTTCGGGGTCCAGATTCCCGTCGCAATCCACGTCGGATTCGATGACCCCGGCACCGGCGAAGGCGTTTCGAACTGAACACACATCTTCGCTGGCCAGTTTGCCCTCGTCCCTCATCTCTTGTGCCTCTCGCACCAACAGCAGCGCAAACGCCTGGAAGCTGAAGGGTTGCGCCCAGGTGGACTTCAAAACCCTCCAGTAAAGGCTCCGTCCCTTCTCCAACCCGATGCCGGCGGTGGAAATGCCAGACTGCGGATGAGTCCCACCCCTTACCATGCGGAATGCCGAGGAAGTAAGGATGGTGCAGTTCTTGTGGACCCACCCATCGTCCATAACCGTGGAACCCGAACAAAACCCGGTGACATCGCTGCTTAGCGCACTCGCCATGTGGTCGGGATCGCCACACAATTCGGGATTTGAAATGTGTCGAATGAAGTTCTGGATGGTTTGGCCGGGCAGACAGTTCTGCGAACCCCAGCACCCCGGCGCTGCGCAGCAGCTTGACGAGGGGAGACCTTCAGCCATGGTGTCATTGCCGTTGTCCAGGAACCAGGCAAAGGTGTCCGCAAGGCTTTCGTTTATGGCACCCGGCTGCGAGACATAGTTTGCCGCCATCTCCGGAAGGTAGGTCTGAACCAGACCATGGGTGAACTCGTGGGCTACCACATCCAACGCCACATGCCCCGTTGAGAACGCGATGCCGCACCCCGGGATAAACTTCGCATTTTGAGCGCAGTTGCCCCCGTTCATGGGCAGGTCATCCCGAAAAACGGCGTGGATCTTCATGTCCACCCTGGCCAGTGGAGGCAGCGGAAGGTGCTGATTTAGCCAACCGTGCTGGTCAAACGTATCTCTGAAGTAGTTATACACAACATGCAACTTATCGTATGCGACGTCCCCTTCATCGTCGGCATCGACCAACGTCCGGTATGGCCCACAAGCCCATAATTCACATTCCCATACCCACTCCCAAAGCTGCCCTAACTCGTTATACCATTGCTTTACGTCATAATCTGGCCCCTGCCAGCAGAAGGACGAACACCCCTCATTCACCGTGCTGATATAAAAGTCTTTATGGGGCTCCAACTCCCGGGCCGAGGTCAGGGAGAGCAGGACGTCGCCGTTGGCAGCGTCCACAATGCGGGTCTGCAGGGAACCCATTCCGTTTCGTGTCCGCAACCGCCATGCCAGCCTGGGGGGCGCTTCGTCCATCCCCAGCACTTGCGGGGCGAAATAGACCAGTTCGGGCTCCGTGTAAGGTTCCGTATCAGGCCCCAAGTCCTGTAGCGCCTGCGCCATCGCTGTGGCGCCGGGAATCGTGGCCCCGTCCGAGGGGGGCGGCGATTCTTCCAACGGATCGACTTTGGGGGGCGAGAGGTAAGAGCCGGACACCGCCCGAATTCTATCCCCTTTGATATGAAGGCCTATTCGGGCAGCGTGAAGCGGCAAACCATTCCACAAGACTTCAAAGGCCACGCCGGTGTCGCCGGATTCGGGGCCGGCCCAAGTCTGAACAAGATCGATTCGAGGATCCGGCAACCCGAAGATCAGGCGGTGTTTTTCCAGGAAAAGCAGCCCCGACTCGACCAAATCTTTGCCCCCCAAAGCCGGAACATCCAGCAGCATCACCTCGGGAAGGCCATTTCTAGAGAGCACATGCACAGGCTGCAAAGACTCGTCCCGCAACGCCTGCCACGCTTCGTAGGTCTGCTGCTGTTCCGGCGTCAGATACCCTTCGTCAGGCAGAACCTCTCCGCCGTCCAAACCGACTTGATCAAGAATGGTATCCTGGCCGGGTTCGCTGTCGTGGTTGTCCAGGCCGGCGACATCCAAGTCAGAGCCCAAACCATCCACAAGTCTTGCATCGCCAGGGGCTCCGTCCGCTTGGATGTCCGCTGAATCCACCAACAGATCCTTGGCGCCAGGGGAATTGCCACCGCCGCACCCTGCAACCCACGTCAGCATCAACAGGCCGAAGCGAAGGAACCTGGGGGCCGCTCTTCTTGGCATGGGAACCTCCGAACTGGGCGACAAATGAAATGGGCGCATTAGGTCAGTAACTACACAGGATCTCGTTGATCGTCAATCAAACAGGGCGACGGTGATGACCGGCCGCGTGGCAATTCCCGGCGGGGTTGGGGCTTGGGGAAGGGGCCGCCGCCACTTCCCCATTGGCTATCCCACGGCGAAGCCACCGGAGAGAGCGAAAAGGATGGGGAAAAGGGGAAGTCC
>CAYTWV010000112.1:0-1772 GCA_964442235.1 uncultured Myxococcales bacterium
CTACAAGGGCCGCAAGCTTGGGGCCATCGGCGATATGGCCAAGGGAGCCAGCTACTGCCATCCCGGCGAGCCCTTCCTGGTGCTGGCTGGCGACAACCTGTACGACTTCTCGCTGCGCCCTTTCGTGGACGAATATCACCGAAGGGGCCAAGCACCCGTCGTGATCACTCAGCGGGTCGAGGATCTGGCAGAGATTCGCAAATTCAACAACATGAAGTTGGATTCTGACGGGCGCATTCTGGAGTTTGTTGAGAAGCCGGCAGAACCCTGGGATCACGAATTCGCCACCTGCATCTACGCATTTTCGGGCGACGTGCACAGCGAGTTGCAATCCTATCTGTCTGCGGGGCTGGACCCGGACAAAGCCGGGTTCTTTATCGCCTGGCTGGCCAAACGGCGACCGGTCTACACATTCCTGCCCGACGGTTCGTGGTTCGACATCGGCAGCATGGAGGATATCGCCCGTGCAAGCGAACATTTCAGCCGCTGAGGCGGGTGCGCCAGCAAGAGGGCGGACACCAAGGCACCTGTTGACGGCCCTGACCGCAGCGGCGCTGCTGTTTAGCCCGCTGTGCGCCCAGGCAACTCAGGGCGAGACTTACGGCACCATCGGCGGGGGGTATCAGTTGCGGACCACAGGCGATGGCGTGCTGAATGGAGCGCTGTTGCTGGGGGGAATCGGCTGGTTTCCGTCGGATTTCACCGTAAGCGAAGTGACCGCAGGATACACACTGGCCTATCAAGGCGGTCTGCAGCAGCTGTTTGGGGTTCAGGGGCATTTCCGGGTGCTGATTGACGCCTTCGAGTGGGTGCCATCGGTGGGTCCGCTGGTGGGCGTCACAGGCGCTTACACTGCGAATTCGGGATTTGAGGCGTTTATGGATCTCGGGGTCGAAGGATGCCTGGCCTGGCGCGGCTCCAGAGAAGAAGCCTTTCGCGCGTGTGGCCAGGTGTCGCTGGTGCCCGCACACACCTATTACCAATCACTATTTTCGGTCAGCTTCAGTTACGATTGGTTCTTCGGAATGTAAGGTCAGCCCATTTTCCGCTTAAGCGCTGCCCCAATCAACGATACGAACAGTGGATGGGGACGCAGAGGTCTGGACTTGAATTCGGGATGCGCCTGAGTGGCGATGAAGTGCGGATGGTCCGCAATTTCCACCATCTCGACCAGGGTCCCATCGGGGCTGGCCCCACTGATAATCAGTCCGCCGTCCCGCAGCCGTTGTGTGAATTCGGGATTCACTTCGTAACGGTGGCGATGGCGATCCGAAATTGTGGTGGCTCCATAGATGGCGGCCGCCTTGGAATCAGGCGTCAGGATGCAGGTCCAGGCCCCCAAACGCATGTTGCCACCCTTGCGGGTCACGCCCAACTGATCAGGCAGCAAGTCCACCACCGGATAGGGAGTCTGAGCATCAAATTCGGTGGAGTTTGCGCCGGCAAGCTTCATGACGTTACGGGCGTATTCGACGACGGAAAGCTGCATACCCAGGCAGATACCCAGGAAGGGCACCTTCTGTTCACGCACCACCTGAATGCCTCGAATTTTGCCTTCGATACCCCTTACACCGAAGCCTCCGGGCACCACGACGCCGTGAATGTCCGACAGGTCTACGGTGCCATCGGGCCCCTCCAGTTCCTGGGCGTCGATGTACTTCAGAACCACTCGACAGTCGTTAGCCACACCGCCGTGCACCAGGGCTTCATTCAGGCTTTTGTAGCTCTCGACCAAGTCGACGTACTTGCCCAGAATGCCAATGTTAACGGTG
>CAYTWV010000112.1:1791-6802 GCA_964442235.1 uncultured Myxococcales bacterium
TCCACGAACTCCTGCCACGGGCGCAAATCGGGCTTACGAGCCCAAATGCCCAGATGGTCGGCAATTCGCTGGTCGATGCCCTCTTCGTGCAGGCGCAGCGGCAGTTCATAGATCAATCCCACATCCTGGGCCGCCAAGACACAATCCTGCTGCACATTGCAGAAGAGCGAGATTTTTCGACGGCTGTCCGCCGAAAGCGCCCTGTCCGTGCGACAGATGACCAGGTCGGCCTGAATGCCGATTTGACGCAGCGCGGCAACCGAGTGTTGCGTAGGCTTGGTCTTGATTTCACCGGCAGTAGAGATGTAGGGCAACAGGGTCAGGTGAATGAAGAGGGTGTTTTGGCGGCCCATCTCCAATCGAACCTGACGAATGGCTTCCAGGAAGGGAAGTCCTTCGATGTCCCCCACAGTTCCGCCGACCTCCACGATGCAGCAGTCGTGGTCCTCGGAGGCCAGATAGATGCGTCGTTTGATTTCGTCGGTGATATGGGGAATCACCTGGACGGTCGCCCCGAGATAATCCCCGGCGCGCTCGGCCTGGATGACCGTGTCGTAAACCTGACCCGTGGTGAAATTGTTCGTGCGCTTCATATTTGTAGAGATGAAACGCTCGTAATGTCCAAGGTCCAGGTCCGTTTCGGCTCCGTCTTCGGTGACGAAGACTTCGCCGTGCTGGAAGGGGCTCATGGTACCGGGATCCACGTTGATGTACGGGTCCATCTTGAGCATGGAGACCGAGAGCCCCTGGGCTTCCAGAATCGCGGCGATACTTGCGGCCGTCAGCCCCTTACCCAGGGACGAAACAACACCACCGGTAACAAAAATATACTTTGTCTGTCTTTTTTGACTCATGGTGATGACTGATTGTTAGGGTTAAGGAGCTGGGAGCGTGACTTACAGGACGTCCTTCAGGGCCGTGGCCGGACGGAAGACGACGGTCTTGCGAGCCGGAATGATGATGACCTTCGTGGGGTCCTTGGGGCTCTTGCCCTTGCGCTCAGCGCGTTCACGAACGGCGAAGGATCCGAAACCCGGATATGCGAACTTGCGCTCGTCCTTCAGCGTCTCGCTAATGGCCTTGAAAAGGGCCTCAAGAACGGCACCGGCGTCTTTTTTGGTCAGGTCTCCCTTGATCTTGTCGATCAGTTCAGCTTTCGTCATGGCCTTCATCCCCTCTGATGTTGCGTTGCTAGGACATCCTGTCCCACGGCAGAATGGCTAGCACCATTCTTTTCGGGATGCAAGCCAAAAAAAAACGACTTCGAAACCGGTCCAAAGCCCGATACATCTGTGGTAACGTGCCCAAAATCCCCAAGGTGGATCCCGTGGGAAAAGCGGGCGGGGAGTCAAGGGGGGCTGGCTTGTATCGGATAGCTTCGCTATACACCCATTTTTACGTATCACAAGTTACGCATTCGTGGCGTTCGGCGCAACGGAGGGGGCTACCATGCTGACCTACCTCAACATCGCAAACCTGGCCATTATGGAGAAGGTCGAGGTGGAATTGGGGCCTGGATTGACCGTGATTTCGGGTGAAACCGGATCGGGGAAATCGATGCTTCTGCGGGCCATTGGCATGCTTTTGGGCGGGAAAGTCACCAAAGAGTGGTGCCGAGCGGACGCCACCGAGCTTTCCGTCGAGGGGATCTGGCGGCTGGATTCCAAGATGGG
Organism: uncultured Myxococcales bacterium; assembly: GCA_964442235.1. Lineage (GTDB taxonomy): Bacteria > Myxococcota_A > UBA9042 > CAIXZC01 > CAIXZC01 > CAYTWV01. The sequence continues at coordinate 3,465 of CAYTWV010000112.1, forward strand.
TTCGCTGCGGCCATGGCTGGACCTGGATCCGGAAGAGGCGCTGCCGGACGAGTTGCTGGTGCGCCGCACGACTCGCTTCACCGAGACGGGTCGGCGGGACCGTGTCTTTCTTAACGACAGGCTTGCCAGCGTGAGTGGTGCCGAAGAAATTGGCCAGGAATTGGTGAACTTGAGCAGCCAGCACGAGTCGATCCGCCTGCTTCGGACGGATCAGCACGGGAGGTTGCTGGACTCGTTCGGTTCGCTGCAAGACGGGGTTGGCCGATGCGCCGAATTGTGCCGCCGAATTTCCGAACTGACCCGCCGAACCGAGGAGATTCGGGAGCGCCAGGCGTGGCGAGAGCGGCGTCGGGGGGAGTTGGAAGCCGTGGTCGAGGACCTGGAGACCCTGGACGTCAACGACGGAGAAGAGGCTCAGTTGCTGTCCGAAATTCAGCGTCAGACCCACGCCGTGGAGATTGGCAACGTGGTGTCGCAGGCCATCGGGGAGTTGTATGACGAGGACGGGGACGTGGCGTCCCGACTGTCGAGCCTGGAGCGTTCTCTGCAGTCTGTGGTTCGATACGAGAGCGGTCTTGAAGTGCTGGTGCGCCGGTTGAGTGGGTTGCGTGCCGAAATAGAGGATATCGCCTCGGAACTTCGCCCCATTGGTGGGCGCAGCGAGGCCGACCCCGAGCGATTGGATTCGCTGCAGAATCGGTTGGCCCAGCTACAGAAGCGAATCCGCAGATATGGGGTTTCGGGCGCAGAGGGCCTGCTGGAGTTGTTGGCCCAGGCCCGCAAAGAGTTGAACGACCTGGAAGACGAAGATGCCAGCCTGAGTGCACTGGAGCGAACGCTGGGCGAGTTGACGGCAGAGTACCGCAGCGCTGCCGAGTCACTGCACGCCCGCCGTGCGAAGGTCGCCCAGGATTTGGAGAAGTCGGTCAAGAGCACACTGGCCCAAGTGGAGATGCCCCATGCGGTGTTTCAGGTCCCCGTGGTGTGGGACCCCCAGCGAATTTCGGAGACGGGCAGCGACGCCATTGAGTTCCTGCTGTCGGCAAATCCGGGCCACCCGCCTCGGTCGCTGGCGAAGATTGCCTCGGGTGGGGAACTCTCCAGGGTGCTGCTGGCATTGAAGGTTGTGCTGTCGGACGTCTACCAGATTCCGACCTACGTATTCGATGAAATCGACTCGGGCATCGGCGGCAAGACCAGTCTGTCCGTGGGTTCGTTGTTATATTCGTTGTCACGGACGCACCAGGTGCTGGTGGTGACACACACGGCCCAGTTGGCGGCCTTTGCGGACCACCATCTGTGCGTGCGCAAGCGCTCCAGCGCAGATAAGACTTGGTCTACGGTTCACCTGTTGGATACGCTACCAGGCCGGCAAGAAGAGTTGGCGAGGATGCTTTCCGGCATGGAAGACTCGGCCACGGCCTTAAAACACGCCGGGGAGCTGCTTGACGAAGCGGGCCGACTGACGGGGAGAACATGGCAAACGAACGGCTGATGCTGATCGAGTTCCTGGAGCCCGAGCGCTGCCGGAACGACAAGCTGCAGTATTTCCCCTTTTACGCTGCCCTGGCGCGCATGCAGGGTGCGGCGGTTTCGTATCTGTCGTTCGGAACGGAGTACCTTCTGGACTTTGAGGACCGTCGAAGCGGCTGCTATCTGGTGCGGCTTGAGGGAGCGGACCTGGAGGCTTTGGAGAGGGAAGTTCGGGAGTTTCAGCCCACACACATTTTCAGCACCGAGAAGTGGGTCCAGAGCATGGTTCAGCACTTCGCCGGTGTCGTTCCCGATGCGCTGTTTCTGACGTTTTCCGAATGGCTGCGCTGGCCCCACCCTGCGGTCACCCTGGCCGAAGCGGCCCAACGACGCCTGATGGATGTGGTGGCCGATCCAAATCTTGGAGATGGCCCGCTGGGCTTGTGGGGAATGCTGACCTTGGGCCCCAGGTCGATGCCCTTCCCATGGCTTTGCCCGCAGCCGATGGCGGAGGAGTTGTATCTTCCTGACATCCCCGCCGATTACGCCACCAAGATGATGAACCCCAAGGCCTACGAAACCAAGGCGTTCGTGAGGATCATCGGAGGACACCATTGCACCTCGACCCAGCTATTTGAAGGCAACGAGTTCTTGTGTGGACTGGATTTCTCTAGATGGCGCTCCAAACAGGGGTGCACGTACTGCAGCGTGACAGGTGCCGATTCCAGGACCATCCGGCACGAACGAGAGCCCGTGGAACAGGCGATTCGCCAAATGCTTCGGGTGTTGGAATGCACGGGCACCGCGGGCAGAAATGCCAAGGAATACGACATTTATGACACGCACGTATTCCAGAGAATAGAGCGCTTCTTTGATCGGCTTTTTGAGTTGAATTTCCCGCCGGGCACCTTCCACTTTTCGCCCCGCATCGACGACTTCCTGGCGAAGAAACCGGTACTGGACGTGTTGATGCCCAAACTGGTGGAGGCCGGCTACAAGATTGCGATTTTGCGCATGGGCCTGGAGAACTTCTCGCCCGACGAGCAGATGCGATACAACAAGGGCATCAGCGCCCAGCAGCAGGACGATGCGTTCAAAGGGCTTCGGGAATTGTCGGAGAACTACCCGGGGTCGTTCCACTACAAGGACTTTGGGTACATTCTTTTCAGCCCGTACACCACGCTGAACGACTTGCAGATCAACCTGGACAAGTCCAGAGAGTACGGCTTCCACCTGAGTTCGTTTCTGGTGGCCTCTGCCATTCAACTGGATGGCGGAACCCCCATGATTGATGCGGTGAAACGAGACGGCCTGCACGTCCCCGACCGGCCCGACGACATGGCGTTGTTCTACAGCACCTACATCGCCAAAGCCATTCGGCGCAACCAGAGCTACTGGCGATTCCAGCATCCCGAAGTGGACCTGATCTTCAGAACCATCGTGCGCATTGCGGCGTTTCTGGACGAAGAGACATTCGGTCCCTTCTTTGAGCCGGATGAGCCACTGTTCAAGGAATGTATTGAGTTCTATCAGGGATTAACCGTGGACGAACGGGAGCTTTGGCGACTCTTGCAAACCTTCGTGGCCATATGTCGGGAGGGGCCAGTACCAGACAGTGGACAAGCACTTATGGCCGTCACGCGGACCTGGTTTGACAACGATCTGTGGCGCCGCCGACTGGGGTTACGAATTCTGTCCGATCCGGCCAACGGAATGGAAGAGGGAGCCCGGCCCTTGATGCCCTCCGAGCGAGTGCTTCAGAACAAGGCAGAACGTGTTCTGGCCGTTTTGAAGTCGGTCAAGCAGGCTTCCTGGTCCCCTCTGCCCGGAAAAAAAAAAAAAAAGGGGGCGTTTGGTCCCGAGGC
>CAYTWV010000112.1:6812-7833 GCA_964442235.1 uncultured Myxococcales bacterium
GGGGAGCGTCTCGGCTGGAACTGGTTTTGGCGACACTGGAGCCCGGTACGAAGGGCATGGTGACGACCCCGCATTTGCGCCTTTCACACGGCCAGGCAACCAACGTCAACATGAGTGCCGGGTTGACCAGGAAGGTCTCCGAACTTCTGCATTTGGTTGAGTTGGACCTGTATGGATCACCCAAGCCGGTCCACCGATAAGTCTCACGCCGCTAAATCCCTATAGAAGGCTCCCTATGCGTCCTTGACAGGGCCCGTCCTTTCGTTGTTGAATGCCCAGCGGTTTGGTATGGGTTCCTGGCTATGCGGAGGATTTCATGAAGGCAGGTATCTCCAGGTATTTGGTAGCGCTGGTCGTGTTGATGGGGGTTTCGTCGGCCTGGGCCGGGACGAACCAGAACAAGCCCAAGGGCGGCAAAGCCGAGAAGCCCACGGGATTGGCCACGGTGGTAGCACCTGAGACGGCCACGGAGATCTACGTCATTCTGGAAAAGGGTACTCGAATTGCCGACATGGAGACCCGAGCCCTGGCCGTATTGACCATCGGCAAAGTGAAGCCGGAAGTGGTCAAGGAATACGTCATCGACGCCTTAAAGGACCCCCAGTGGGTCGTGCGCCGGGCGGCCATTCAGGCCCTGATCGAGATGAAGAATCCCGAATACCGAAAGACGCTGGCCGTGGCCGTGGCCAATGCGGCCCTGTATGAAGCCAAGGGCCTCAGCCCGCTGCCTCTGGTCCTGCAACTGGAACCCAAAGAGGCCATCGAGCTGCTGAAAGAAGCCCTGGAGAAGGCCGAAGCCGTGCGGGACCTGATTTTGAGCGAAGTATTCCGTAAGGAATCTCCCTTTGCCAAGCAGTACTACGAAGCCCTTCGCAGCGTTCCTGCCGTGAAGAGCTGGGTCATGGCCCATCTGGACGTCTTCAAGGATCCGGTCATGTACCCCTTGCTGGTCAAGACCATCCCCGAATTCTCCAAAGAAGAGCTGATGACGGTCCTGAAGTTCATGGAGACGCTGGACAAC
>CAYTWV010000112.1:7843-10842 GCA_964442235.1 uncultured Myxococcales bacterium
CTTACCTGAAGAACAAGGACCTGGAGCTTCAGGAAGAAGCTGCGTTCATCCTGGCCAATCGTGGCGACAAACGTGGCGTAGACATCCTGCTTCCTTTGTGCGACGAAAACGAACTGCCCCGCCAACTGCGCTGCCTGGGCGCCATTCGTGGCACGCCCAACAACGAAGAGGTCAAGGAACGGGCCAAGTTGTTCCTGTTCGGCGACCCGGATGCCCAGGTGCTCAACGCCGTGTATGACCTGTTCACCCGAGCGGGCGACGAGTCCATCTATGAGCGAATGATTGCCCGTCTCTCCTCTACCAATCTGGGGTACCGCACCGCTTCCGTGCGCTATCTGCCCAAGATTCGTGGTTCCAGGGCTCTGCCGGAGCTGCACGGTCTGCTTCGAGACGGCGCTCCGGCCATCCGCCGTGAAGCTGCCATCGCCCTGGGCGAACTTCGCCAGGTGGAAAGTGTTCCTCACATGGCCGAGGCGCTGCGCAACGAGAACGACATCGAAGTGCGCAAGGCCCTGATTGAGGCCCTGGGGAACGTCGCTGACATCTCCATCGTGCAGAGTATCTCCTACCTGATTTTTGACCCGGCCCTGGCCGACCTGGCCGTCCAGGCTCTGGCGAAGGTGACCCACCCCACCGTCATCCAGACGCTGCGAAATTGTCTGCAGAACCGTTTCAACACGCCCACTCGCGTGCTGGCCCTGCGTGCCATCATCCGGATCAGCCCGGCCGAAGGCTTCCCCATCTTCCGCAATTGTGTGGGCTGGCTTCCTGCCGGCTTCCTGACCGAGGCAGCACAAGAGCACAAGGGCCAGTTCGTGGAGTACCTGCGTGAAGCGATGAAGTCCATGAACGAAGAGACCCGCAAGGAAGCCATTCTGGCATTCCGTTATGCGGGCGGCGAAGTGGAGACGAAGATCCTGGAGACCGAACTGTTCCAGGCCAAGGATGTGAAGCTGCGAGCGACCATCCTGGAGCGTTTGGTGGAAGTGAAGGGCGCTGCCGCACTGCCGGTCCTGGAAGCCTTCTTTGTGGACCCGGCCAGGGATCTTCGCCTTGCGGCCATTCGCCTTGCGGCCAAACTTGCCGTACCCGGTGGCACCACCGTCGACAAACTGCGCACCCTGCTCATGGATGCCGACGAGACCTACCGCATTCACGCCGCAGTGGCCCTGTCGCAGATCTATCTGTCGAACCCCGCCCCCAAGAAATAGCCCCATGCCTCATCCCTGCCTGATTCTTTTCGACATCGATGGAACCCTTGTAGACACCAGCGGTGCGGGACGTCGAGCCCTGGTACGAGCCTACGACGAGGTTTTTGGCATCCCCGACGCGTTCGCCGGCTATTCGTTTTCGGGCACCACGGACCTGCACATCGTCCGCACGGCATTCCTGCGGCACGAAGGTGTCGAGCCCCCGCCAGAGCGCATCAGCGCTGCCCGACAGGCCTACATGGAGCGCCTGGTCGGCGAGATGCAGAAGGGCTGTGCCGAAGGCAGTGTGCGCATGTTCCCAGGCATCGTCCCGCTGTTGGATCTGCTGGCTGAAAAGCAAGTACCCGTGGGACTGGCAACGGGCAACTTCGAAGAGGGAGCCCGAGAAAAACTGACCCCCGTCGGCCTGTGGCACCGATTCGGATTTGGCGGCTTCGGAAGCGATTTTGAACACCGAGGCATGCTGACCAAGCTTGGAATCGAACGGGGTCTGGAGCGGCACGGCGTCTCGTTCGACCCCGAAGGCATCTGGATCGTGGGGGACAGCCCTCTGGACATTCAGGCAGCACGGTACGCCGGAGTGAAGGTGCTGGCCGTGGCCACGGGCATCCATCCGGTCAGCGAACTGGCCGAATTGGGGCCCGACGCAGTGGTCCCGGACTTGGGTGACACCGAAGCGATTTGGCGAATCTTCTCCGAAATCTAACCCCTTTTTGTGCCAACTGGGTGCGCCCCCTTGCCCCGGGGCTGTTGACAAGCTCTGGAACTCTCCTATTTTGCCCATGGAAGCGAAACTCTTGCGAACTGCGAGAGTATCGATGTGGGTAATGGGGGAGAATCATGCGTTTAGACAAATTTACCATCAAAGCTAGAGAAGCCGTTCTGGATGCATTTCGACTGGCCGGAAGTCAACGCAACCCCGAGGTGACACCCGCCCACCTGATGTCGGTGTTATCCGGATCCAAAGAGGGTCTGGTGCCCGAATTGATGGCCCTGCTTGAGGCGGATCGTGCGTCCTTGAACCGTGGGGTCGCCGAGATGCTGGACCGTCTTCCCCGACTGGGGGAGTCCAGGGAGGCATCGGCGTCCAGGGAACTGCAGGAGGTCCTGAACAAAGCCCAAAGTGAAGCGGGCGGCATGGGCGATGAGTACCTCTCTACCGAGCACCTGCTGCTGGGTCTGACCCGTGTGAAGGGCGAGGTTCGGGATCTGCTGGCCACAGTACACATCGAGGCCGATCGCATCTTGCTGGCCCTGAAGGAGCTTCGGGGCACTCAGCGGGTCACCAGCGAAGACCCGGAAGAGACCATCAAGACCCTGGAGCGCTTCACCAAAGACCTGACCCGCCTGGCCCGCATGGGCAAACTGGATCCCATCATCGGCCGAGATGAGGAGATTCGGAGGGTGATTCAGGTGTTGTCCCGCCGGCAGAAGAACAACCCCGTGTTGATCGGAGAACCCGGCGTAGGCAAGACGGCCATCGCCGAAGGACTGGCGCAGCGAATTGTCGCGCAGGACGTGCCCGAGGGCCTGAAGAACCGGCGCGTGCTGGTGCTGGACATGGGAGCGCTGGTCGCAGGCACCAAGTACAGGGGCGAATTCGAGGAGCGTTTCAAGAGCCTGTTGGAAGAAATTACGGCAAAACAGGAGGAGATCATCCTGTTCATCGACGAGATTCACACGGTGGTGGGAGCGGGCGCTGCGGAAGGCTCTATGGACGCCTCCAACATGCTGAAGCCCGCCCTGGCCCGAGGTGAACTGCACTGCGTGGGAGCCACAACGCTGGCA
>CAYTWV010000113.1:0-4145 GCA_964442235.1 uncultured Myxococcales bacterium
GAGTCGTCGACTACCAGTACTCGAATGCGCCCCATGGTTACTCCTTCGGGGTCAGGGACCAGGCCGTGACCAGCTGCGAGATCCCCTTCAACACCATTCCGTCCACCCGCTCGACCTGAACGTCGGGCATGGGTTCGATGACGTGCCGTGCCGCGTTCCACGTGTTGTCCGAAACCAGCACGCCACCCGGAGTGCATTTCCCTTCGAAACGTTGGGCCCGGTTCACTTCGTCGCCGATGACCGTGTAGTCCTTGCGTTCGCCACCGCCAATCAGCCCAAGGATCACGGTGCCGGTGTTGACGCCGATTCGAGTCATGATGGGCTCTGTGCGGACCTGATTGCGTTGCCTGTCTGCGCGCTGCATGGCCAGGCCTGCCCGGATGGCTCGGATGGGTGGGGCGTCAAGGCCTGGCTGTGCCGAGAAGATGGCCATAATGGCGTCGCCAATGAATTTGTTCACATAGCCCTGTTCCTTGGATACGCAGTCCACCATTACGTCGAAATAATCATTCAACATGTCCACGACTTGTGCTGCCGTTTTTCGGCCGCACAGCGTAGAGAAGCCCACAATATCCGAAAAGAGCACGGCCACTTCCTGGTCCTTGGCCTGCAATCCGGCCCCGTGCACCGCTTTAAACACGTCGCGGCCCAGAATTCGGGCCAGTTCACGGCGCTCCCGGCCCATGCGCGTTCGGGCCATCACCAACTCAATGGTAATCAGCAGTTTTTCTTCAATTAGGGTCTTGGTCAAGAAGGCGTCGGCGCCGAATCCCCGCCCCAGGACACGGTGCTGGCGCTGGGTGGAGGCCGAAAGAATGATCACGGGAATGTCCCGGGTCGACTCGTTGCGTTTGGCCCAGTGGGTCAACTGCAGGCCGTCCAGCACGGGCATCTCCAGGTCGGTTACAACCAGATCCAGCGTGGAGGCTTCCATGGCAATAATGGCCTTGGCGACCTCCCCGTTTTCTGCGGTGCTGACCGTGAACCCGTTGTCTCGCAGGATGCCGGCGACCATCTGCCGGATGGCCGGGCTGTCATCCACGACGACCGCACTTTTGCCCTCTACCACCTTCAACTGCTCCAGGAAGGCGTAGATGCGGCGAATCATCTCGTCCAGATAAGCTTCCCGTTCACCCTTGACGGGTTTCACCACGTAGTCCGAGGCTCCGGCGTCAAAGCCCTCCCGAACCTGCTGGAATCCCGAAAGCGTGGTCGTCATCAAGACGGGCAGGGCCGAAAGCCTGGACTCGGCCCGGATGGCCCGGGTCAGTTCCAAACCGGTCATCTCCGGCATTTCCACATCGGTGACCACCACATCCACGGGAACACGACGAAGTGTCTCCAGGCCCAACCGGCCATTCTCTGCTTCAAGTACCCGAAATCCTTCACTTTTAAGCGCAGCGACCACCATGGCCCGTTGGGAGTCCGAGTCCTCTACCACCAGCACACAAGAGGACGAGGTGTCGTTTTTGGGGGGCTCGGCGGCCGAAGGGGGGGCCGCAAACAGCAGCGCCAGCGCCTCATTCAGGCTTTCTGCCGAGGCAGGCAGTTGCAGTGTGACCACTTTCGGATGCGGCGCGATGGGCGAACTACCCACCGAGACCGCCAGAACCCGTGACACCCAAGTCGCCTCACAAGAGACTTGCCCCTGGGCGACCTCGTTGGCCGTGGTGGCCACCACCCAGCCGGGATTGCCGTCGGGCGAGTCCAGCGCATGGCGAGCCTTGGCTAGCACGATCTCCTCTTGTGAACCAAGCCACTCCCACAGGAAATCCCGAATCATCTCATCTCGGGTCGCCACCAGGCATTTCACGAGAACCCCTCCTTGCGCTGTTGGGCTCGAATGCGCTCTATCAGGACTCGGATGTCCCCACCTACCACCACGTCGCGAATCCCCAACCGATACAGCGCCACCTTGTCCAGGGTTGCCAGCCTGTCGGGTGTCGCCCATAACACCAGCTCGTGCTGATCCGGGTCCAGGTGCAACTCGGGCAGCCGCTCCATCAAATCCTGGATTTCGCCGTCCACCCAGATTTGGTGAACCTTGGGGAAAGCCGCCGCGCTGAAAGCCGCCGGATCCACCAGCGCAACACGCAGCGTCTGGCGTCTGGACGAATAGTGCAACTCCCGGAAGCGCTCGGGGGCATCGGTCAAGACGGCTGTTCTTGCAGGCTGAACCTCCTGGCCGGCCGACCCAGCGCTTTCGTGCCAACCTCGCACCAGTGCCCCGGGATCCAGAATCAGCACACAGTTGCCTTCAAAAAAGGTGACTCCCATGCAGTGGCGCACTCGGGGCAGCAGCGGCCCCAGGTCCCGGATGACAGCCTGCATATAGTCCACGGTATGGTCCACAACCAGCGCTGCCTGCTGCGCCCCGTGGGTCACGATGCAGATGGTGTATTCCCGTCGGACCACGGGAATGGACGACAGTTTCAGGGAGCGGTCCAGGAAGACCAACGGCAGGGACTCGTCGCCCAGACGGGACAGATAGCGCCCTTCCATCCGAACGACGTCGGCCGAGGCCAGCGAGGCCACCCGGCTGACATTGTCCGAAGGAATCGCCACGGTTTCGCCGGCCACTTCGACCAACAACATGCGGCTCAGGGCCAGAGTCAGCGGCAAGACCAACTCAAAGACCGTTCCTTCGCCCGGTTTGGATTGCAGTTGGACTGCCCCATTGATCCGGTTGATCTGGCTGCGCACGGCATCCAGACCCACCCCCCGGCCCGAAATATCGTTCACCACATTGGTGGTGGAGAATCCCGGGGCAAAAATCAAATCCACCACCCGGCCGTCGTCCATAAGCAGCGCTTCTTCATTGGACATAAAGCCTTTCTCGATGGCCTTGCGCCGAATGATGCCGGGGTCGATGCCCTGGCCGTCATCCTGGACCTGAACGACCACGTGGTTCCCGCGCTGGAAGGCCCGGACGGTCACTTTGCCCTCGGCGGGTTTGCCTTTGGCCTGCCTCTCCGCCGGCGTTCCGATGCCGTGAGAGACGGCGTTGCGGATCAGATGCAACAGCGGCTCGTCCAACTTCTCGACGATGCTCTTATCCAGCCGGGTATCCCCGCCCTCGATGTGCAGTCGGGCCTTCTTGCCCTGCGCCGCTGCCGCAGTCATCACGGTCAGCGTGTGTTTCTGGAACAGGTCGCCGATGCGGGTCATACGCAGGTCCAGCACCATGCTTTGAATCTTGGTAGAGGTCAGGTCCAGTTGCTGGGCCTTGCTCTCCAAAGAGGACGCCAGGAGGTTCAGATTGCGAGTGGCCTGGCGCAGGTAAGTCAGTGTTGAATCCGATGCGGCGCCCGAGTCTTGAAGCAGGGAACGATAGACCTCTTCGATGCTCTCTTGCATGCGGCTGAGGTGGCGGCCCACTTCTTCTTGCTGCATGGTCTGTTCGCCAACCATGGAAGCCAGATGATCCACGGTGGAAAATTCGACCCTGAGTTGCATCGAGTCCAAAGAGCGGGGGGCATCGGTGCGCCCGGCCTGGCCGGACCCCTGGGGATTCGTGGCGGGTGGACGCACCGCTGGGCCCGCCGGTGGGGGCGCTGGCTGGGCTGAAAAGGGGGCCGCCGTTGGGGGCGCCAGGGTGGGGGAGGGGGCCGCCGGCGACGCCACCGGGTGGGGCCGGGAGGGTGCCTCTTGGACTTCCGTAATTCCACTGCGGGCTCGCTCCAGATAGGCCTTCACCTCCTGGGCCATGGGCCGGATATCCACGCTGACTTGTTGTGACCGTTGGGCCTCGGTGACGGCCTCTCTGGCGGTTACCACACCACGGGCAATCAGAAGCCGGGCGTCATCGGAAAACTCAATCTCCTTGCCTTTTACGGCGCGGACCAGATCCTCCATCGTGTGGACCAACGATTCCACAGGACGCAGTCCGAACATGCCCGAGGAACCCTTCACGGTGTGCAGTTTTCGATACACCTCGGCCATTTCGCCTTCAGAACCCGTCTCCATATTGGCCACCAGTTGGGCGACCAGGTCCAGGCACTCGATGGCTTCCGAGAAGTAGCTGCGAAGCGTCTCTTCGCCCAACTCCGGTGGACGCCAATAAAACACCGTATGAGCGGGCAGAGGCACGGCCGGCTCTAAGGCCGTTGCCTCCCGAGCCACAGGAGGGCTTGTCGACAAGGCAG
>CAYTWV010000113.1:4155-10834 GCA_964442235.1 uncultured Myxococcales bacterium
GGGCTGGACCCTTGGAACCGAGGCCTGAGGTACCACAACGGCCGTGGGCTGGGTGGCCTGCACGGATGGGGATGCAGTGGCACCGGAGAGCACTTCGCGCAGTTGTGTCAGCCGCTCCCACAGGACTGGGAAGGCCGGATTCTCGGGCAAGTCATCCAACAGTTCGCTCAGGCGTCGCAGTGCGTCCCCGTCCAGTCGCAGAGACAAGGCGTGCAGTTCGTGCATGGCACCTGGGATGTCGCCGGAAGCAGCCGAAGCCAGCGCACGCGTGAACTCTCGGGGAATGGGTTCAGCCATCGGCATTCTCTCCTGGTTCGCGTGGGTTCCGGTCTCGAACGGAAGCGGAGTTCCAGCCGCCAGGATTCGAGTCCCAGCGCAGTTTGGTCCCCGAGACGGTCAACAACGTGCAAAGGGCCTGAAAACGGACCTGCACCGACGATTCCATGAACTGGACACTGCCCAGGTCCATGGCCAATTCCGGCGGAGGGGACTTCAAATGCGCCAGCAGGGTCTCCTCTAGTTGGGTCCACGAGACATCTCTTAACGAGAGGTTCTGGTGGGTGCTGCAGACCCGAGGCACCCCCGTCTCCAGCAGGGCAACGGGCACGCTGACCGCTGCGGCGGGGGCAGCGGGTGAGGCCGCATTCCGGGGAGGTGCGAAGCTGGTTGGCGAGGGACGGGCGTGGGGTTGGGGAGCAGCCCTCTTCATCCGGTAGATGGGCAGGCCCGGAGCAACCGCTTCTGAAAGGCCAAAACGATTCAACAGATGAGTTTCCTGCGGGGCGATGACCAGCAGGCCGTCGGAAGCCAGCGCATTGGCCACATGGCCCAGCACGGCGTCCACCGCCGCAGGCAGCATGTAGGTCAACACGTTGCGCAACAGCACCAGGTGAAAGGGGCCGGGGGGAATGCCCAGGACCAGATTGGCCCAGGAGTAACGAATCCTGTCGGCCAGCCACGGGGCGACTTCAGCCGTGTGGTTCGGGCGCAGGTCGAATCCCTTCTTGACCCAGGACGCCGGCAATGGCCCGGTTTCAGCTACGGAATAGGCCCCACGCCTGGCCCGGTCCAGGGCCGCTTCGTTGGCGTCCACAGCCACAATCTCGAAGGGGCGACCCGGCAGGGAGGCATCCAGCATCAGCCCCAGAGTCACGGCTTCTTGCCCCGTCGAGCATCCGGCGACCAGAGCCCGAACCGGCGACGAAAACTCCTTCACGGTACCTGCCAGATACTCCCAAACCCGAGGATGTCGATAGAATCGAGTGTGCCCCAGGAACAGACCGTCCAGCACTCGATTCCATTGGTCGGCCCCCGAACCCAACAATTCGGACACCACGTGGCCCGGCGGCAACCCACGTTCTCTGCTGCGGCAGGCAATCAGTTCGCGGATCGGTCCAGCCAGCGGACGGGTGTCCAGCCCATAACTCTCGCTCAGCCGCTGTCCCAGGACCTGCTCGTGCATTCCGCTCCCTGTTATGTTCCGTCGGTGGTGATGCCACGCTCAGAGCCGCTGCTCTCATCGCCAATGCGAAGCGCCCGCAGCCCGGGAAGCGCAAAAAACCGCTCCGGGTTCAGTATCAACAGCGGCACGCCTTCTACTTCGGCTACCCGCTCCACCGCTTCCAATGAGGTTTCACCGTCAGGCAGCGCAATGCGCCCGCCCTCGTCGGGCACTTCCACAATATCCACCGGCGGTGAGGCCAGCAGGCCCGCAACCAGGCCGTTCCACTCCAGGATGACGACGTACGGGGCGCTGCACCCCGCATTTCCCCAGTGGAACAGAGCGCCGGGATCCAGAACGGGTACCGGCTCTCCTCGCAGGTTCATCAGTCCCAACAGAAAAGAGGGGGCGTGGAATACGGCGCTGGGCACCGAGGCAGGAGCCACCTCCCGCACCGAAATGACCGGCAGTGCCAGATTGCGCCCGCAGGCAGTCAAACGGACGACCTGCATCATTCGCCTCCGTACTGCTTCAGCAGCGTGCGCATCACTTTGTCTTCCCCTTGTTTCAGGCCTTCTTTCAGCAACTCCACGGCCTTGTCCGCATCCCCCGTGGCGTTGTAACAACGAGCTGCTCCTACGTAAGCGGACTTCGAGTGGCCCATGGATATGGCCTTGTTAAAGTGCGGAATGGCTTTTTCACAGTTGTTGGTTTTTCGATAACAGTCGGCCAATTTCAGATGAAGGGACGCCGACCCTCCCTGAGACTTCAGGATCTGTTCATAAAGAACCGCCGCGTCGGCAAAACGCCCTGCGTCTCTCAATTTGTCGGCAGCAGCAGTGCCGCCCGACTTCTCGCCCTGATTTTGTTCCGGTTCGGCAGGCGGCCGGGGCGGTTCGGGAGTTTTGGGCTTGACGACTTTCGGTTCAACGACCTTGGGTTCACTCTTGGGCTTGACGACTTTCGGTTCAACGACCTTGGGCTCGCTTTTGGGCTGGGCTTTGGGGGGAATGACTTTCGGTTCCACGACGTCCGGCCTGATTCCCTTCACCTCGGCGACGTTGACTTCCGCACCGTTTGTTTCGGGGCTGCGGGAGGCTGCGGCCCCTTTATTGTTCCCATCAGGCAAGGTGGCCGCCGGCAAAGGGGCGGCGACGGGAGGCTGTGTGGGCACCGTCAGCGGGCGAAACTCGGGGTTCCCCGTGCGGGCGGGCTTCTGGGGGGTCTGGTCTTCGGCTTTGGCCAACGGCGCCTTTTCGGGGGCCTCTTCCTGGACTTTTTCGGGGGACTTTGTTTCGGCCACGTCGGCGGAGGCCGAATCCTGATTCGCGATGACCGAACCGTTATTTGTGGATGCAGCGCCTTCCGAAGGACCACCGGAGCCCGGGCCAGAGTCAGATTTTGCTGCAACCTGGGCTTCGGAAGCGGGCTTCTCGGCAGCAGACTTCTCGGCACCGGGGTCCTCTTTGGGGCCCGTGCAGACCTTCACGGTAACCAGAAGTAACAAGAGGCCAACCAAGGCCCCCAGCGCCCCCAGCAGCCTGTTTCGACGGCGGATGGCAAGTTCATGGGTCCACATTTCCAGTTCATCGGTGTTTTCCCGCTTCCGCCGTGGTGACGATGGCTCGATTCGGTCCCAATCCGCATCCCCCAGGTCGGCCTGGGCCAGCGGCGATTCCAGGTCTTCGGCGGAAAGATACGCACTTCGGGATGGGGTTGAGGGACTCTGTGCGGAGGGCGAGGCGACTGGAGCGGGGGCTGGAGGCAGCGGAGCCGGGGGTGGAGGCACCGCGGGCGGTCGCTGCGCCGCTGCGGGCTCTTCTGCTTGGGAATGCACGGGCCGCGCCCCGACATTTCTGCTTTTTGCGACGGCATCCATGGCTTCCATCGAGGCCCTTTTCTGAATCTCATCCAGCATCGATTGCATGGAGGGATTCGACGCACTGGACGGAGGGGGCGGGCCGGGAGGGACCGGTGGTGCTGCGTGGGGCGGGGCGACGGGCACCTGCACCGCTTGAGGGGCTGCGGGCGCCTGTGCAGGCTCTATGTACTTTGCGACGTTACGGTCAGAACTGCTGGAGAATGGAGTGGTCTCTTCGCTGGAGGGTTTTGAAGTGGAGGCGCTTGTCGGTGTGGTTGCCTCGGAAAAGATCTCCTGAGAATCCTCGGAGGAGTCCAGCAGCATGTTGCCGTCGACCAGCAAAACGGTCTCGGTGCGGGTTGGCTCGTTGTCATCTTCGGAGATGAGTCGGTCCGGAGTCAGGGCCCGCCTTACCTCGCTGGGCATGGTAGGTGCCAGCGGCTGCATGCCCGGGTGTCCGACCAACCGGGCCAGAACGGGCATGGACGTCACTGGGGCCCAGGTGCGCCCATCGGCCGAAAGTTCGTCGGCGCGGTCCACCAGGCCGCCCACCACTGCCCGGTACAGTTGTTCTGCCCCAGGGAAGCTGATGAGCGAGCCATCCACCTTCCTGACGAACCACATATACAGGGGTGCAACGGATCGGGAGGTCTCCGCATCCAGACGCACTCGAACCAGGAAACTGGCGCTGCACGACTTGCAATCCGCACGGCTTCCTGGTCGGCTGGCGGCTACCTCTTCGCTGGCGCCGCAGTTGGGACAGTAAACCTTCATGCCTGCCTCCCCAATTCCGGGCCATTCTAGACCCGGACCCGACTACTGTCGAACCTGTGACCACCTGTCAGCCGTATCGGCCGCCGCTTTGGCCAGCAGGTCTGCTACGTCACGACCATACCATGTCATGGCGTTTTCATAATGGAAAAACTCTTTTTTGTGTGCCGAATGGTGTGTGTATTCATCTTCGGGGTGCATATAGCCTATGTAGCCATTCGTTTGTGACGTTATGATTGGGAAGAAGCCGTTTCGCTCCATCACATCCCGCAGTCTCATGGTAGAGAAGACGCTGTAGTCGGCGGGCATGCCGGTTAGCAGCAGCGGACCGATGTGCATCATGGGAATCTGGACTGCCTCTTCGTGCTCCTTGAGCGAGTTGGCGAAAAAGTTGCCCACCGCAGACGTGGAGGCAGACAAAATCCCCTCTTTGGCGAAGATCGAAAGCCTTGGGGGCCGTTGTCTGCGCACGGGGATGTTTGCCTGTTCACAGACGATTCGGAGTTCTTCTGTCGGTATTTCAACTGCGTGGCGCTGCGCTTCAGCAAACCCGCCCATAATCAGGTTCTCCAGCAAACCAAGGTGTGTCTCGACGGAGCATTCCATCTCGGGGAAAAGAATGTTGCAGGCCCCCACCGCCCCGGTCAGGAAGAGGGGCTGGTAGCCATGGGAAGCCAGGACCCTGCGCAGGCGTCCAGGGTAATCCGCACTGATCGAGAAGAGCTGTTTGCAATAGACCACGACGGGATGGCCCGAAGTGGAGAGGATCAGGATGGGCTTCTGGTGGCTAAGTTCGAACTGGACGAAGCGCACGGAGTCGTCTCTTTGGCCTTCTTTGACACGTCGGTTCATGGTCAATCCCATGACATCGGCGGCTGCATACTTCACGGAGATTACGTCGGCTCGACGCTCCAGGGCCTGGGACATGGCCTGGTCAATACGCTGCAGCAGGTGTTTGCGAACGGCGGGGCGAGGGTGACCCATAAAGAGGCTTCCCACGTTCCGGGTCTGAAATCCGCCAAAGGAGGAGTGTGTATGAGTAGCCATCAGGTGCAGGTGGGTGATTCCCATCCCCTTGGCCTAAGACGTGACGTCGGCCAGCAGGTCCTTGTCCACCAGCAACAGGTCCAGGGTCACCACGGCGGCGGTCGAGTTGCCATCGCTCAAGATCAGAGCGGTAGCGAACAGGGGGTCGAGTACTTCCATGGCCATTCGCTCTTTGAACGTTACGTGGCCAGCCAGCGGAACCGGTAATTCCGGTGTGATATCGACTTGGGAATACCCTGCTTCCATCCAAAAACCTCCGGCAGAATTTCGCGTACGGGATCGCGCACGTGGGAAAAGGACCGTGCGAGTATAGGCGCGCTTGGGGAAAAGCTCCAGCGGCGTGTGGTGACGGCTGCAGCAAGCGTTGACGACCCCGTGGGGTGCCGTGGTAAGGTGCACCTGTCACATATGTCTGAGCACTGGTGGCATTTGCGGAGGTGCCCATGAACACGAATACAGCCCGGGGCGGCCGGACGGTGGTGCCGATTCTTCTGGTGTTGAGCCTGCTTGCCAGTTGTCGATCGGTGGAGAAGGCGGATTTTGAGGCTTGGCTTGCCGAGGCCGATGGGTTGCCGAAAGTGCTGGAAGTGCTTCGAGACCCCGACTCGCTCATGGGGACTCGGGTGCGAGTCTTGCAGGCGCTGATTGAGGGTGGCTTGGTTGCCAAGGAGCAACGGCACATCGTAGAGGCCGTTGCGTGGACCCCGAACCCCGGGGATGTGGCGGTTCGAACGGCCGAGGGGTTCCTGGGGCAGTTGGACGACGAGGTGACGGACCTGGACCGCAACATTGCCGACGGATTGTTGATGTTGGCGAACGTCATGGGGCCGTCCAAGGCAGGGCGTTTCCGCCAGGAAGTGGCCCAGTGGGTGTTTGCTCCCTTGGATGCGGGGGGCGACAAGGACGAATTGGCGGAGCAAGTCAGGACACGGCTGGAGCCCGCACGATACTGGAGTCTGGGTGCAGAAGGGGTTCCCTACTATCTGCAACTTGTTAAAGCACGCATCGAATTTGAGCAGTTCCCCATCGCATCCATGGTGCGCGTGGTGCTTGCCGACGAGGACCCGTTGGTACAGCGTCGATTCCTGACGGCGTTGCTGCAAGGCAATGGGTATGCGCAGGCGCTGCAGGCGTTTGGGCGGGTCATTTCGGACGAAACCATACCCACCGCGTTGCGAGTGCGGCTTGTGGGGCTGATGGCTCAGGTGGGCTGGGCTTCCCAGATTCGCAGCGTGGTCAAACAGTTCCCAGAGGCAGCAAAGTTTGCGTCGACGGCCTGCCGGGGGCTGTTGCGAGACCTGGTTTCCTCTGAGGGCGAGGATGCGCTTGCGGCCCGCGATGCCCTGTTTGCTCTGTTGCCCCTGTTACATGCCGACGAGGTGGCCGGTGTCCGCTCCAAGTTGTCGGCCTGGGCCTTCCAGAATGTGGATACTTCTAAGGGGCCCGAAGAGACGTGGAAACAGCTTCAGACCCGTATTCGGCCGGGCCAGGTGGTCTTTCTGGGTGATTCCGCCATCCCCGTGGTGATGATGATGCTGGCCAGGCGGACCGAGTCGCCC